>CAZDQP010000027.1:0-23496 GCA_964507485.1 uncultured Pirellulales bacterium
GACCTGAGCAAGTTGGCAGAGCTTCAGGAAGGCGGTTTTAAGTTCGCAAACGAGTTTGACTATGCGCCGGCCGACACCGATGAAGCAATAAGAAATTACGACTTGGTTCTTGATTCACTTGGACAGTTAAGCGGCGACTTTATCGCTCCACGTGCCGAAGACGTCGATAATGAGGGCAATACTCTTAACGAAGACGGTACAGTTACATACGCAAAGGGTATACAGGAATCTCTTGATAAACTTGCCAAGGCCGACGTGATGGGGTTTACACTGCCATATAGATTCGGCGGCCTTAATTTTCCGAATCTTATTTATTCAATGGCTATTGAGATTGTTTCCCGTTCCGATGCTGCGTTAATGAATATATTCGGCCTGCAGGGAATAGCCGAGACGATTAATGCCTTTGCCTCAGAAGAAATTAAACAGCAGTATCTGCCCGATTTTGCTGCAGGGAAGGTCACGGGCGCTATGGTATTAACCGAGCCGGATGCTGGTTCGGATTTGCAGTCAGTTAAAGTTTCAGGTCATGATACGCAGTCGGAAAAACCAGCCATAGTCTATCAGGATGCGGAAGGCAATTGGTTCGTTCGCGGCGTCAAGCGATTTATAACGAATGGCTGTGGTGAGATTTTGCTTGTACTTGCCCGCAGCGAACCTGAAATCTCTGACGGCCGAGGTCTGAGTTTATTTCTCGTCGAACGAGGTCCGTGGGTTAAGGTCCGCCGGTTGGAAGAGAAACTCGGAATCCATGGCAGCCCGACATGTGAATTATTTTTCAATGATGCTCCTGCGAAACTGATTGGTGAACGTCAGCGCGGGCTGATAACTTATGTTATGAGCCTGATGAACGGCGCCCGCATCGGTATTGCAGCTCAATCGCTTGGTATTGCAGAGGCCGCCTTCCGGGTTGCCCGCGATTATGCCGCTACAAGAAAACAATTTGCGGTGGTTATTGAAAAGCTGCCCGCCGTTCGTGATATGCTCATCGATATGAAGATTGCCATCGAAGCAGGTCGTGCACTGCTGTATGAAACGTCACGCATAGTGGATATTGAAATTGGATATGCCAAACGCATAGAAGAAAACCCACCCGAGGACAAGGAAAAAGCTAAACAGCTCAAAAACGATTCTCGAAAGTACAAAAGGTGTGCAGCAATGCTGACGCCGATGAGTAAATATTATTGCTCTGAGATGTGCAACAGGGTTGCTTATGATTCTATTCAGGTTCTTGGCGGCAGCGGCTATATGCGAGACTATGCCTGTGAACGACACGCCCGCGACGCCAGAATTACGACTATCTACGAAGGAACAAGTCAATTACAGGTTGTTGCCGCTGTTCGCGGAGTTTGCAGCGGGACAGCAGAGAAATTTATCGCTGAACTTGCCGGCAGAGATTATTCCCCTGAATTGAAAGACTTACTTGAAAAACTTTCTGCGGGAGTGGAGCAATTGAAGAATGCCATTGCTTTTGTTAAAGAAAACGGCAACGAATATATGGACCTTTACGGTAAAGCTCTGGTCGATATTGCGATAGATTTGATTAACGGCTATTTATTCTGCGGCCAGGCCAGCACTAAAGTTGATATGGTGCGTGCGGGTGACTCTTTATCTATGAAAAAGCACAAGGCGGAGATTGCTAGGCGATATATTACCAGAATCTCGCCAAAGATTGCAGCGTTGGCGGAATTAATCAGGACGGGGGATAAATCTACATTTACAGAATATGAAGCAATGGTCGGGCCTGTCCCTGTGGATTGAGGAGTAGGTAATGCTTCGAGCTGTTATATTCGATTTTGACGGTGTGATAACCGATTCCGAGGTTTTGCATCTTCGTTCCTTTAATCAAGTGTTGGCCCAATACGGAGTTGAGATTTCAACAAGGGATTACTATAAAGATTATCTTGGCTTGAGTGACCTTGATTGTTTTAAAGCCCTTGTTAGCAAGAAGATATTGCAAGAGCCGGCGAATGGAATCGAAAATCTCGCAAAAGAAAAAACCGAAGTGTTCGAGAAGCTGGCCAAAACCGAAGGCAGAATAATTGAGGGAGTTCGGGATTTTCTACAGATTCTCGGCCAAGACAATGTACCAATGGCTATATGTTCGGGTGCACTTTTAACAGAGATTGAACTTGTATTGGAACAGTCCCAGCTACGGTCTTTTTTTGAAGTGATAGTCTCGGCAGAATTCGTAAAAAAGGGCAAGCCCAGTCCGGAAGGTTTCATGCTGACTTTGAAAAAACTCAACGACAACCGACAAAATCCTATTTTACCAAACCAGTGTATCGTAATAGAAGATTCACATTGGGGACTTGAGGCAGCTATAACAGCGGGGATGCACACCGTTGCAGTAACAAATTCCTATGATGCCGATGAGTTGGCTATGGCCGAAACAATTGTTACGAAACTCGGCGACTTGAGCATAGACCTTCTGCAAGAGCTTTGTAGTTGAGTGGTTTTTTACCTCCGAGGTACTTAGCAGATATATGATTACCTCCCTATCGGCAGTACACCAGGGCTGACAACCTTGGTTTTGATTCTTTCGTTTTTCAAGTTGTATTTGATACCGGGAGCAAGAGCGCCATTAAGGAAGCACGGCTGAGATTCATCGCCCCAGGCAGTAATCATAGAACTACTGCTGTCGTAAAACATTCCACTGCCCATAAATTGGATATCTCTGCTTTTTCCCCATCCTCCCCATCTCTTTTTACCTTCCTCTCTGTAGGTAATGCCGTCTGTAGCGCTAAGTGTAGAGATCTCGGTGCGACCACTATTTGTTTCGTAAAGCACGGCTTCTATATGGCTGGCGGAGGCTGAAGCTTGCCGACCATATTGGCCATCTACGATCGGAAAATAATCGAGGAGAAGCTGTTCATCTCCGCCGTCAGCAATGATTATGTTGGTTTCTGAAAAATATTTTAAAGTATCGAAATACCGCACAACCGCTGTGCAGGGCCTTTGCAAACTGAATTTTCCCAGTTTTTTCTTGGGCTCCTCTATTTTGGAGTTATCAGCCGCTATTATCCCCGAACCGGTCGCAAAAAATGTCTGCCGGTCTGCGTCATATTCAAAGTTAAGGCATTTGAGTTTTGTAAAACCGAGCAATTCTTCTTCTGACCACTTGGAAGTGTCGAGCTGAACCACTTTGCCACTTGCCGTCAGATGTTTTATATCAGCTCGGGACTGCTTGTCCTCGGATAAATCTAAGGTAAGCTTTGGCGTTGAAAGTCTGTACTTCTGTTGGAAATTTAAGTTATTTCTGAGAGTTGAGCATATAACGTTGCCTTCAAAGACAACTTGATTTGAAGCCGGAAGAAACTCTGTTTTCTGCTTGGCGGTTATTTTTACAGGAAGGACACATGGTTTACTTTCGGTGTCCATTATATCATTTGCAAAAAATGTAAGCTCTGATGGTCCATTGGCAACAATATTTTTTGTGGTCAAATGATAATGTATTTTTTGAGCAACGAATGTGGGTCGACCTTTTTCATCATAAAAACTACTAGGCCTTTTATTGTCAGTCGTTGTGTTTTCTGGCGTTTCGGAAGAGTCCATCGGCACGACAGCAATACCCTTATCGCAGGTTATAACAATATCGACTAATTTTTCGGGTAATTCATTTGATTCGACCTGCGGTGCAGGACTGTTTTCTTCAGCAACTTCCACATATGGTTTCATCTTGTCTGTGTCATCAGTATCACTACTTTCGAGTTTCTCATCCGGGCCTTTGGACCATAAGATATCGTCGATAGAAACTTCGTCGGCAAGAATCAACTGCTCACTGGAGTTTATGATAACATTTTTTCTAAACATACATTTGTAGTATTCGTTTTTTTCCTCTCCAATTGGTTCATTACCTGCGGCAGGCACCTTTTTTGTTTTCCGTTGGGAAGTCTGTGTCTGAACGGCGGGGCCTGATTCCTGCGATGAAAACAGAGAAGCCTTCGACGACTGTTTAATACGTAGAAATTCCAAATCAATTATTTTAAGAAATTCAAGGCGGTCCAGTGCTTCGTTATAGACGAGTTCCATACCCCTTCCGAGCATTTGAGCACTCTGGGAAGTGAATCTGACCGGCCCAGCAGTAGAAAACTGTGATTTTTCACTGTCGAAAATAATATCATCGAGATATAAAAAACCTTCTTTGAAGCTACTACTCTTTTCAGGTACAATGTGGACAACCACGTTTCCTTTAAGCGTAGCATCCTTAGGCGCAGCTCTGCCGACAGCATCTTCAACATGGACCTTACCTTCGTCAGCTGTCATATAGCATTTAAGATTGTTTCGGTAGATATTCATATACGGCTTTTCAATTTCCCATTCGTTTCCTTCGGCGTGCAGAAGTTTTTCAAAACCGAATTCACGGTCAACCTTTTGTTCTGCATTTAGGTGTGAGTATTTGGCTTTTTGGACGGTACCGATACCAACGTCACCGACCATTCCAATCTTGCTTTCAAATTCATCGGTTTTTCTCTCCTTGGTTACGGTGTCAGTGAATTTTGCTTCGATGTCAATCTCTATTGGGGGAGTTTTACTTATCTGATTATAGAGCAGAAATATTATAAGTACCACTGCTGCTGAGATAAGCCAAACATGGAATTTTCGTGACTTAAAAATCATAACTCGAAACCCACAACAAGTCCATTTATGTTGTTTTGGACCCCTGCGTATATCTTTTCATAAGATCCTGCCATTTACCGGTGTTTTTCAAGATGTATTCAATAACTTCGCGCACGGCACCTTCGCCTCCTCGGCGTGTTGTTACATAATCAGCTATATCTTTCACTTCATCAACTGCGTTGGCAACAGCTGCCCCAAACCCGACATATCTTATTGCTGGTAAATCCAGCAAATCATCGCCAATATAAGCAGTTTGCCTTGCTGAAAGACCAGCCTGCTCAAGCAGCTTTTCGAGCACAGGCAGTTTCTCGAAACAATCTTGGATACAATATTCTATATCAAGCTGTTCGGCCCGATATTTCGTTGCTTGCGAAAATCTGCCGCTTAAAAAAGCGGTTTTCAGCCCCGCTCTTTGCCACATTCTAATGCCATGCCCATCAAGCAAGTTGAATAATTTACCTTCGTTGCCATTCTCGTTAATCATTATGGTTCCATTTGTTAAAACTCCGTCGACATCCATAACCAGCAGTTGTATGTCTGCAAGAGTTATTTTTGGTTTCTCAGTCATTTAATTACCTCTGGTCGTCGTCCTATTATTCTTGCGGGGGTGTAAAATTCATTTTACAATTTTACCACGCTTCCTCGCTCGTTATAACAGACCAAGTTGTGTTTCTCACCGATATAATCCGACTCGGCATGGATTATCACGCGCTTATTGCTGAGCTGCTCTATCTGTGCAATCGCAACTCGCTTCTCATTCTGCAGATAACTGCCAACTTCCGGTGAAACAAACAGCTCAATGCGTTTTATCTGGTCCTTTGAAGCGGATAGATTCAATATTCGAATAATCTCGATAGCTACAGATTCATGGCTTTTAATAAAGCCCATACCTCCACAGTGCGGACATGCCAGATAGGTTGTTGATTGCAGTGAAGGGCGCATTCGCTGGCGGGTCATTTCCACCACTCCAAATCTGCTTATTCTCAGTATTCTCGAACGAGCGCGGTCGGATTTGACAGAACTGCGAAAAACTTTTTCAACATCCCTGCGGTGTCGTTCACTGCGCATATCAATGAAGTCACATATGATCAATCCTCCAAGGTCTCTTAGTCGAAGTTGCCTGGCTATTTCTGGAGCCGCTTCCATATTGGTTTTATAAGCAGTTTGCTCAGCACTTTGGCCCTTTCGGTATCGACCGCTGTTGACATCTATCGACACCAACGCTTCGGTTTGCTCGATTACGATTGAGCCACCCCCTTTGAGGGTTACGGTGCGGGACTGGATTTTTGCGATTTCATCTTCGATTCGATATTTGTGAAACATTGGGACTTTGCTGTCATAATATATTACTCTTTGTTTCAATCGCGGTGTTGCTATTAAAAGAAAATCCCTGATTTTACGAACAACGCTTTTCGAATCACACGCTATTTTATCTATTTTACTGTTAAAAACGTCCCTCAGAGTTCGAGTCACCAAATCAGATTCCTGATAAATCCCGCTTGGTGCCTTTTCAGTTTCTATCCGTTTCTCTATCGTGGCCCACAATCTCTTAAGATACTTCAAATCATTTCGAATATCCCTTTTTGAACATCCTTCTCCTGCCGTTCGAATAATAAATCCCATTCCCTTGGGTGGCTTGATTTCATTGAGAATTTGTCGTAGCCTCACACGCTCGCTTTCATCTTCAATTTTGTGGGAAATCCCGAGTTTTCGCATCCACGGCATCATAACCAGGAATTTGCCCGGTAAAGCGAGATATGTGCTGAGAGTTGGCCCTTTTGTGTTCATTCCTTCCTTCGTTACTTGAACGACAATCTCCTTACCTTTATTAAGGCAGCTCTGGATAGGCAATCGTTCCTTTAATGATTTCCTTCGGCCAACGCTTTCTGTAAAGTCACTGTCGGCACCGCCAAAGTAACGGGGGTGTAGGTCGCTTATATGAAGGAAGCCGTTCTTACCTGTTCCACAGTCTATAAATGCCGCCTGTATTCCAGATTCAATGTTTACTACCTTGCCTTTGTAAATATTACCGACGTGTCTGCTTAGACTTGCCCTTTCTACATACAGTTCTTCAAGTGAACCGTCTTCAACTATTGCTACCCTGCACTCTTCACTTTCAGCTACATTTATAAGCATTTCTCTTGCCATTATTTGTCCCCAAGTATAAGAGTTCGCATATTGGTAACAAGGAACCACTATTCACTGATTATGCTTAGCTCCCTTGCCATTGTACGTTCGTGCGCCTGATCGGCTCAGAAAGCATACCATAGTTTAACTCCAGCAACTCCAAAATCTCATCAACACGTAACGAACCGACAGAGCTAATTTTACACTCAACAGCTATATTCCTGTTATCTAATTCAATTGATTTCAGGAAAGGCCTGACATTTATGTTTTTGGGTGCCGGAGATTTGGAATTTGAACGTCGCTGGATATTAAGATTTTTATTCGCAAGCAAATGTTCAATCCTGTTTTTTAATTTTTCGTTCAGAAATTCTTCCCTTACTGCCAATAAATATGTTGCTTGGCAAGGTTGGGTAGAGGTTCTTGTTTGTGCAATCTCGGCCGTTAGCAGTTCAAAACCATCAGGTAATCGCTGAGAGAGCTTTTGTTTGATAGGAATGCATAAGGCACTCATTCTCTCATGTTCCTGTGTTTCTATTTTCTGTGTTATCTGAAGGCATAACAAATCGTCGTCCACTTCAATTCCAACACTTTTTGGTAAGGGCAGAGATAGCTTTTGATGAGGATTGAATCCTTCACTATAAATTACTTTTATGCCTGCTCGGGTACAAGCTCGTTGAAAGACCTTAACCATTTCAGCATGTGATAAGAACCTCAGATTACCCCGTACCTTGAATTTAATCAGTACCAGTATTGTTTTATTTAAAGTGGTTATATATCTATCTCCCTAATCTCTGATTCAATTTTCGTCAAAAAGCTTCAGGTAGAATCGTTCTCGCGGCATCGCGCAGATAATTTGAAATTTGCCTTTCAGAATTCATACCAAGAACCGCCCTCGCTACGTTGTTGCAGTCTTCTATTGTAACTGAGCGAATGATTTGTTTTATTTCAGGTATCATCGGCGGAGTAAGTGAAATCGTTCGCACGCCCATTCCCAGCAACAGCATAATATATTCAGGTTCAGAAGCCATTTCTCCACAGACACTAAGGTCGATTTGCGCTTTGTGTGCGTCCTGAATAACTGTTCTAATAAGCCGCAGTACAGCTGGGTCTACAGAGGAGTATAGTGTAGAAACCAGTTCGTTACCTCTGTCTACGGCCAGAGTATACTGAATAAGGTCGTTCGTTCCGATGCTGAAAAAGTCAACATCTCTTGCAAGCGTAAAGGCTGTTAACGCTGCAGATGGCGTCTCAATCATCAGCCCTATCTTGATATCTTTATTGTATGCTATAGATTCTTCGTCAAGGTCTTCCATTACATCGCGGAAGAGCATTTTTGCCTGCATTAATTCTTGAAGGTGTGTAATCAGTGGAAACATTATCTTAACTTCGCCTAGGACCGAAACCCTTAAAATTGCGCGTAATTGTGTTTTGAACATTGTGAGGTTCTGTAAACAAAACCTAATGGATCGAAGTCCCAAAAACGGATTTGGCTCCGGTGCAAAACGTTTGCTTTGTGTATATTTATCCGCCCCGAGGTCTACGGTTCTTATTATTACCGGCCGATGCTTGAAAACTCGGACGGTTTCTGCATAGGCTTTATAATGATCTTCTTCTGTAGGTTCGCTTGGACTGTTAAGATATAAAAATTCCGTCCGATATAAACCGATGCCTTCTCCGCCCTTTTGCAGAACAACCTCTGCCTCGTCCGGGAACTCGATATTTCCTAACAACGCTATTCTTACACCATCCCTGGTTTCAGCTGGTTCTTCCCTTATCGCATCGAGCCTATGTTCAAGTTCTGCGAATTCGAGCGAATATTTTTTATATTCCTGCATTGTCTCATTATCCGGATTTACAACGACAATGCCTCGGTTCCCGTCAACGATAACGATATCCCCAACACGTATAGTTTCTGTAAGGTCTTCCAGTGCCACCACTGCCGGAATACCGAGGGATCGTGCAACGATGGCAGTGTGGCTTGTTCGTCCACCTGCATCGGTTGCGATGCCTTTCACATATTTCCTGTCAAATCCTGCTGTTTGTGTAGGACTTAAATTTCGAGCTACAATTGTCACTTCTTCTGTGAGATGCTCGACGTCTTCACGTTTACCCCCCAGAAGTTGTTTAAGCAGACGTCTTTCAATATCATAAATATCCATAGCACGTTCACTGATGTAAGTGTCTTTTTGTTTTGTGAAGTGGTCTGCTATTTTTCGCAGGGTAGCTGAAACGGCATACTCGGCTGTTAATGATTCCGAATGTATCATATCCGTTATTTTTTTCCGCAGACTCCGATCCTTAAGATATCGCAGATGAACGGCAAAAATATCTTTTATTGTGCGCTGCTCCGCAGCTTCCCTATTCATTTCCACTTTAGTTAATTCGTTAGCTGCAGATTTAAAAGCGTTCCTTGCCCGCTGAATCTCTATCATGCGCTGGCTTGGCTTTATAAAACGCTTGGGAATTCGATAGTCTTCGGAGTCAATAATAAGTGATTTGGCAATAGCGACACCTGGTGAAACGGCTACTCCTTTTTTTATTTCCATCGCAAACTTCTACCAAATCTTAATTGTTCTTGCATTCGTTTGGTGTAGGCTCATCGAAATGCTTAACTTCCACGAGTTCCCGCAAAGCATCGATAGCTTGTTGGGCGTCTACACCTTCGGTTTTAATTGTTAGTTTGGTACCGTAGGTTGCGGCGAGCATACTCATCTGCATAATGCTCTTGCCGTCTACTCTGTTTTCGTTGTTGCTAACTGTAATATCACACTCAAATTGGTTTGCAATATCAACAAATTGCATCGCGGGGCGCATATGCAGTCCATCTGCATTTTTTATCTCAGCTCTAATTTCACACACCACTTTTGCCAATGTATTTTCTTCCACCTGCATTTCCCCCCGTCACAAATTTGTATTATAGAGACGGATTTTCATCGGTTTCTCTAAGAAGTTCTTCAATCTCTTTAGCCTCTTTTGCTTGTCTGAGGAATTTGCGGAATTTTTCTTCCTGTAAGTGCTTGAAAACACTCTCCATTACTTGTAGATGTTTGTCCGGGTTATTGAGAGGGCTGATTATCAATATCACCGAATAAACCGGCTGTTTGTCAAGCGAAAAAAAATCAATGCCGGAACTACTTTGGCCGATTGTAGCAATTACATCCTTAACCGCTTTATGTTTTACATGAGGTACTGCAACACCTTTACCCATTCCCGTACTTGCTTCATTTTCTCTTTTTATAACTGCCTTAGTAATATCTTCACGATTTTCCTTTCCTTTGCCTAGCCGACTGGCTTCATAAAGAGCCGAAACGAGTTCCTTTATTACACCATTACGGTCCCTTGCTTTAAGTTCCGGGATTATCGCCTCAAAGCAGATAAAATCTGCAAAATTCATTTTATCTCCTAATATTATTCCACAACCACTTTGCCTGATTAAGTCGTAATTATATAAAAAAGCAAGTCACATCAATTCTACCCTCCTATGTGTTTGTTGTTTCTTTCCTTGCCTTTTTTCCTTCTAAGCTGTTCTTCAAGTTTATGAACAGCTGCGTCGATGCAGCGGTAAACATCTTCGCCGGTTTCTGTAACAACGAAAATCTTATTATGTTCGCCGCTGGCAATTATCTCCACGCTCATCTTGCTGTTCGGCTCGCCGTCGAGAATTACCTCAACATGATTGATGCTGTTATAGTATTTGGGAAGTTTTGATGTTTTTCCCTTTGCATACTTTTTTACAGTTTCCGTAACATTGATATGTTTACCAGTAATAGTAAAAAGCAAAATCTATCTCCTTAAACATTATTATAAAGAAAAACAATCATTATTATTATTTACTCTTCAATCCGACTGCTGGTAAGAATCCACTGACATTGTTATTTTGTGGTGCTACCACTCCAGCGCTGACCGAAAATTTTATTGCTTCCTCTATCGTTATGTCCAGCTCTATGGTTTGTTCTTTCGGGACCATTATGACGAAGCCAGTGAATGGCGTTGGCGAAGTCGGTATAAGAATGGTAAGGAATTCTTTTTTGACTTTCTCTGATACCTTCTTAAGCCCAGATCCTGTGACTAAACCCATTGACCATATTCCCTGCCGGGGATACTCAACGGCAACAACCCTTGAGAACAGCTTTTTTTGTTCTTCTTGTGTGAGCAGGAAGTCGGTAATTTGTTTTACATAAGGGTAAACCTGCTTTAAAAAAGGTGCATTCATTATGAACTTTTCAATCATTCGCCATAGTGTCTTGCCTACGACACTGGCTAATGCTACACCTACAATGTACACTGCAATCAGGGCTATAAGAAAACCTGCTATGGAACCCCAGCCATATACCCAAAATTTGACCATATTCTCTTCGGCAAGATATTGCTGCTCGCCCTGTGCGAACATTACCAACCATACTATCCCGCGGTTTATATAGATACTGATGTTTTCCTGGATGAACTTATAGCCCCAGAAGAATATCCAGATAGTTACAATGGTCGGCAATAACACCGCCAAACCACGCAAGAAGTAGATTCTGAAACGTCCGGTAGTACGCATATTCTTAACAACAAATCCTTTGCTGTTATAGAGTTACTGATTTTCGGTTTACCCGATACGCACAGGGGCCCGGCATAAAAACCGCATCCTGCCCGAAAACACTGTAGTCTAATCTATAGATTTGTTTTGGTCAACAAAAAAGTCTTTAGGCAAATGTGCTCCAATTAAGTGTATAACTACCCCCGGCAAAGAGCCAATTAGCCAAATGGCGCGGTGGCACAGCGCCAAGGCTGATAACTGCTCTTCAAAACCTGTAGCTACCTTACTGAATAACAATTTCAATGTGCCTTCCCATATTCCCAACGCTCCTATACTTATTGGTAAGGCACCTAATAACCATGCAATGGGGAAGAAAACAAAGTAATATTTGATATGCACGTTAATACCCATCTCTTGCCCGATAAGCCACATACCTAAAATAAATGTTCCTTGGCAGCAGAAAGTAAGCAGCATTGCTAAAACGAGCGAGAATTTCTTTTTGCAGTAAATGTGAATGGCACTGTGAATTTTCTGCAGAGCTATTTGACCTCGCTCACAAAACAGTCTAAAAGCTTTTCTGAACCAATTTCGCCCCTTGGTATTTGAAATAATAGCCAAAAGAACAAATACTAAAGCTAACCCCGATGCTGTAAAAAACCATTTATATCCGCCTAGGTATTGTAAGAAATTTAAATTAATAGAGATTGCCAAACGCTGTTTTTCTCCTTCTACCGGGATAAACCAGTAGCAGAAAAAAGCCATAATGATCATACCTGTTAAACCTACGATTCTGTCAACAAACACGCTCAAAGCAGCTTCGAGTTTTTTATCCGTATGAGTGGTAACATACCAGGCACGAATTAAATCACCTCCAACGGAGGTGGGTAGACAGTTATTATAGAAAATCCCTAATAAATGCAGCCTGAATGCTGTCCAGAACCCTATGTAAATTGATTGAACCCTCAGTAGCAGAAGCCACCTGGCAACGAAAATCATCTGGCTTAAAACCCAGATTCCTAACGAAGCTGCAAAAATCCACAAATTTATTCCTAGTAGAACATCAGCTATCCTGCCTAAATCTTCCCCTTTGAATGTCAAATAAAGTGCTAAAGCCGCTACGCTAATGCGTAGCAGATATGATATGTATCTGCTTTTCTTACTTTTGAGTTTGGCCACTAAGCTAATTTGCCTTAAAAAACTTGTTTTTACAAATAATAACCGGTAAATTAGTGACTTACAATTGAAAATTGACTATTTGAGGGCTTGGAAAATGGCCGCAAAACAGAATATCGAGGAAGGTACCGATTTTATTCCTAAATTTGACAGCAATGGTCTGATTAAGACAATTGCTCAAGATGCAAAAACCGGTCAGGTTCTAATGGCCGCTTATATGAACCAACAGGCACTTGATTTAACAATTAAAACCGGCTTTGCCACATATTTTAGCAGGTCACGACAAAAATTATGGAAGAAGGGCGAAGAAAGTGGACACTTACAGAAGGTAGAACAGATACTCGTAGATTGTGACCAGGATTGTTTGCTTCTGAAAGTAACAGTTGATGCCGGCCAGTGTCACGTCGGATACCAGTCATGTTTCTACCGGGCATTTAAAAAAGGTAGCGGCGGGGAGCTCGAATTTATTGCAAAAAAAGTCTACAATCCAAAGCAAGCTTACAAAAAGTAAGAAGATTCCTGTTCCCTATACATACATATCTGCTTGTTAAAAAGCAACTTGCCGAAGCGGACGTTTCTAACCTGCTGTAATGCGATAATTTTCTTGACTTTAAATTGAAAGCCCTGTAGATTAGCTTGGCGGTTTTTAAGGAAGCTAAAGGGATTTTTCCTTTTTGCTTCAGCTTTTTTTCTATGGAAAAGAACAGCAGAAAAAGACAGTGAAGCATAAGATTTTGGGGTAAGCAGGTATGCATATTTATTTATTTGTACCTTCAGATGCTTTTCGAGCAGCTGATTTTTGTGTGCCTATTGTGCATACAGAATCACCCGTGCATGGATTACTTGCGACCACGCAAGATAATTATAACGGATAAATATTTTTGAGGACTTTTTGGAGGATCTAATTATGAAGACAGTGAAATTCAAGTTGTTGATTAGTTGCATTTTTGTAAGCTGTTTTATGGTAACCGGAACGGTTTTGGGTGAGCCTAGCTTTTTGGTAGAATCTTACTCGCAGTGGGAAACATTGCTGTATCCCGAACCCAATCAGTCAATGGTTGGACTGGTTGATTCTTCTGAATGGTTTGAGTATGTGGCACACTGGAATTTATATCTGGAAGAGGGGGATCCTATTCCGTACGATACGGAATATAGTCAACCAGAGCTATATGTTTATGAGGGCAACGACCCCTGTTATCCGCAGGATAATCCGTGCCTTATAATGGCTTGGGGTGACTCCAACACACCTGATACCAATTATGCAGCGGCGTGGAAGTTCGTATACGGAGAAGACCCTGACCTACGCAATTGCACAATAACTTTGAAAGTTCATCCGCCGCAGGGAATGGTGTATGTTTCGTTTGGCCTTAAGGACACCTCTAATAGAATGGTCACGTGGTCTTGGAATACTCCGGCCGCAATTCCGTATGCAACAGGGAATCAGTTCACTACGATAACGATTAATACGAAGAATATTGCACTGGGCGCGGCAGCACCAGTTCCGAATGCAACCAGCTTTGCAGCCAGTCCTGGCTTTGACCTTAGTAAAGTAGCTAGTTTCGTAATTAATGAGACTTGGCATACCTCGCCGGGCGTGTTCACTGCGCCTCCGCCGGGTGGGTCGGGCAAGTTCTACTGGAACGCCTGGGACTCATACAGCGTAACTCAGAACACAGGTGGTGGACCGGGGCCGGGAGGTACTGCGACCTCAAAGTGGTATATCAAATGGAGCCAGCCACCGGTGGCAATTGACCCGAATGCGGAACCGCCGGTATTTGTTGGATGGGACGAGCTCTCAGACTACAATAATCCGCCGATAGTGGCAGATGATTGGAAGTGTGAAGACGATAGGCCGGTTACAGACATTCATTGGTGGGGGTCGTTCTTAGGTTGGAACCAGCCGCATCCTCCGCCGATACTCCCGAAAGCGTTCCATATTGGAATCTGGACTGATTTTCCCGACCCTGACCCATGCGACCCATTAGTTTTCAGTTATCCGGATATCCTTGTATGGGAAAATTATTGTACCAACTGGGTTTGGAACTTTGCCGGCTTCGATGAAAGCCCTCGGGAGCCGAATGAAAATGATAGCTGTTTCCAGTTTACTCAGCTTCTTAACCAGGACGAGTGGTTTTATCAGGAGCCAAACGACCCCTGTGACCCCAATGGTTCAAGGATATACTGGTTGAGCATTGCAGCTATTTATGATATCAATGACTACGGTGACCCCAATTTCTATCCGTGGGGCTGGAAAACTCGAGAGCACTTCTTCAATGATGACGCCGTGCACATCACAGGCGTCTTAAATCCGAATGGTTTACCATGGCCGCCCCATGGCCCTATAGTCGGTTCTAAGTGGGTAGCGGGAGATCCAATTTTCTATCCTAACCCAGAAGACTCGTGGGATGTGGCTTTCGAACTGACAACTAACGAGCCGGCGTATGAGGATGAACCAATTCCGGGAGATTTGAACGCTGACAAGATAGTTAACTTTTATGACGTTGCTATCTTAGCAAATAATTGGCTTGTAGCCGCTCCCTAATTGGTTATAAGTTTGGGCAAGCAAATGCTAATTCGCAGAGTGAAAGAGCCCTGCAGGTTTACGCTTGTGGGGCTTTTTTGCGTATAGTTATTGTCAATCTGAATATCTTTTTACCTAGCTCAAGAAAAATCCCTTTAATAGTCGATATAAATAATTGAACCAAGGAATAGTTCCTATTTAAACACTATGAGCAGGAGTCAAAATTGAGAATTATCGAAAAACGCCTTTCTTTGCATAAACATCTTGCAAATCAGCAGCAGCAAAATGATGCCTTACAGTCCCAGTTTACTCACCTCCAGGCCCTTGCTAACATAGGCACCGTTACTTGTATGATTGCTCATGAAATCAATAACTTACTCACGCCTCTGGCTAATTTCGCGGCTCTTGCCCTTAAGAATCCTGAAGACAAGTTCCTGTCCGAAAAGGCCCTTCGAAAAGTCGTTCGTAATTGTGGGCACGCCTCCAAAATTATGGAAAGTATGCTCACCGTGGCAAATGACCAGGTGCAGGAAAGGCAATTCTCACCTCTGGTTACTTTAGTTGAGAACGTTTTTACCTGCTTATGTCGGGATTTCACAAAAGATGGCATAACTGTAAACATACAAATCCCGGAGGATTTGACTGTTTGGGCTGTTCCTGTTCAGATTCAACAGGTGTTAATGAATTTAATTCTCAATGCCCGCGATGCAATGCTGCCGCGCGGTGGTATTTTAACCATAAAAGCGTTGGATACTGCTGATGCAATTCAAATAGAGCTCTCCGATACTGGCTGTGGGATTGAACCAGCCAATTTAAAAGAGATTTTCCATCCATTTTTCACTACGAAGACGGATGAAAAATCTCAGTCGCAGAAATCAGGTTCCGGACTTGGTCTCCTTTTTGTTAAAAAAATAATAAGCGAACACGGAGGGCGCATTTCTGTTGAATCCGAACTGGATGTTGGTACAATGTTCAAAATAGCACTGCCTAAACCTCATTAAAGGTAACGGCGAATAGTCTCTTAACTTTACCTAAAAGCTGGTCGGATGATATTGATGTTATCTCCGTTTGTTCTTGCCAACTTTTTCTCGGACTATTATGTTACAGAAATTGACTACAATTTTTGCTTTCTTAATATTTGTGGTGCTTTCGTTGGCAATTCTGGCGAATAGTATGACCAAACCTGTCGGCCGTGACGAGCAGAGATTTTGTACCGCTGCTGTTCTCACTTCTCAGGGTAAAATGATTTACAGGGATTTTCCTTATGCGACACATCTGCCATATCATCCATTGCTTTGTGCGTTCTTTTACAAAATATTTAATACTACTCACTATCTGCTTACAGCTCGACTTATCTCAAGTGTTTGTGATATTATAATCGTATTATGTATTTTGGCCGTGTATCGCCGTATTTTTGATTCCTTTATAATCGAAGGCTTGCTTTTTGGTTTGTCCGCAGCAGTCTTATATGTGTTTAATCCATTTGTTAGCTACTCCAACGGTTTCGCCTGGAACAATGATGTAGTAACTATGTGTGTCGTGTTGTCTCTCTGGTTGTTTGTATCAACCGATTTCAGGCACAAATCGCAATATTGGCGTACCGCTGCCATTGGTGCTATGCTTACTTTTGCAACTTTTATGCGGATAACAACAGTTCTTATTCAATTATTGTTCTTCCTTATGCTGCTATTTCAGTCTATTGGGCCAGTAAAGCAGAGAATAAAAGCTGTCCTGCCGTTTCTAATCGCAACAATCACTGTGTCGATTTGGCCAGTTTGGATAATAACATTGGCGCCGCGGGCATTCTTCCTGAACGTTTTCCGGATACCTGTTATCAACAGCCAGTGGCTGCACAAAATAGGTTTGGTTTACAGCAAGCTAGGCCTGACGTTAATCTCTATTGCGACGCCGGCTAATTTTGTACTTATAGTTATAACCATTTACCTGTGTGTAATAACGCTTTGGTATCGTCCAAAGGTTACTATGTCGAAAGCAATAAAACCGTTGCTTGCACCGTTTTTGACGCTGGTATTTATTATAATCGTTTATGTCCCACCGACAATTTGGAGGCAATATTTTGCTTTACCGGTTCCTTTCATGGTAATCAGCTTCGCTTTTCCTCTTCTGTACCTGAGAAAGCTTAATCCTGATACTGTTCCCGGCAGGCAATTTAAGTGGGCTCGCGCTTTAGTGCTCGCTTGTGTGGTTACAGCGGTGGCCTCATACCCGCAAGTATTAGGCAGGATGTCAATGCTTTTTAAACCTCAAAGTTGGGTCCCTTTGCAGTTACACAGAATTTCTGAAGATATCGCGAAAGACACTGAAAGCCCAAAACTGATACTTACTTTAGCTCCCCTTTATGCGCTTGAAGGCGGCTGTGATATCTACCCTGAACTTGCTTCCAGCCCTTTCGTTTACAGGGTGGCTGATTTACTGGCGGCTTCCGAGCTCAGCATAGTTAAGGCCGTAGGTCCAAAAACACTTGAGAAACTTCTTAAGGAATCTCCTCCGTCGACAGTGGTACTTGGTGTAGAGCATAGATTTCTTGAAGCTTCCCTCTTTCGAGCAGCCGAGCTTAATCCGGAAGAATGGGAAGCCAAAATTTATGAAGATACTGCCATAGGCTACTTCAGACGCTAATCTTACGATTAGACACAATGCAAGTTGCGCCCGTTATTTATTATCAATAATCGCTTTTGTAATTTTATTTATTGCTTTCCTTGTCCCCCCATTGGCGTTGTTGGCCAGAATGGAGAATATATAATCCCCTCCATTGCTGCGGCATATCCCCGAAAATGATTTAACGCCGGAGATATATCCGGTCTTACCAAAAACTTTGCCCTTATATTTTTCCTCTTTGAAATATTTGCGAATTGTTCCGTCTATCCCACCCGTCGCAAGTGAATTTTTATAAAGAACTTGGTTTTTGCTCTTATAAACATCTAACATTACTTTTGTGACTGCGTTTGCGCTGAGTTTGTTTTTCCTGCTTAGCCCGCTGCCGTCATCGACATAGAATTCTTTTTCCTCGATACCAAGTTCTAGGAGATATTTGTGGATCATTTCTCGCCCTACTGCCCAGCTTCCGTTTTTACCGTCCGGTGTTGCCTTAGCTGCTATGCTCTTAAAGAGAGACTCTGCCGCAAGTTGCAAACTGTCTTTGTTACATCGTGCCAGACAATCCGCGATTGGCGTGCTGAATTCAGCCAGTTTCTTGAAACCGCAATTCTCGTCCATTGGTTTTTCAAGTATTTTTCCGCTTGTCTTAATTCCGGCGTTGGCTAAGTTCTCCCGCAGTAAAAATCCGAAAAACTCGGCAGGTTTTTCAATCGCGACATCGAAGGGCCCCTCCTGTTGTTTACATTTGCCCTTTATCGTGAGCTTATTTGCTTTCCGGTTGCGATACGCCCCCACCGCACTTTTGCCCTTCGTTATCGGCATAACTTTATTGATGAGCTTTACGTAATCGGTTTCAGGTTCGATATCGACGGTCGCTTTGCCGTTGATATTTTTAACAGTCATCGCAATGCAATTGTTGTTGAAATTAAGGCCGCTAACTTCGCATGCATACCATTTGTTTAACTGTTCCTTCGGCCAGTTGGGGTGAACTCGTTCGCTATCAAATTTGCTGCTGTCGACGACAATATCCTTGATGGCTGAAATATTATTTTGTTTTAGTGTTGTTGCTATATCTTCGAATATCCATCCTGTTTCTCTTTGGTGTTTGGCGTCTGTAACTCTATCACCTAATAATGGGTCACCGCTCCCTTTTATTATTAAAGTATCGTCACAAAGACCAACTTCTGTTTTGAACTCGTAATTTGGCCCTAAGTATTTCAGTGCCGCCGCGCTTATAATTATCTTCATATTTGAAGCTGGAATCATCGCTTTGTTTGCATTATGGCTATACACTACTTTTCCCGAATCCGCTTTTACGATTTGAATACCGTATCGAACCTTTTTCTGGGACACCTGATTGATAATACTGTTGATTTGCTCTGTCAGCCCCGCAGAAGCAATATTGACAAAACTGATGCTGAATACTGCTGCAACTAACAGTTTTCTAATTCGGTCTTTCATAATTGGGGGATTTTTTAGCAAAAATCAATACACATTTCAAGCAGAATGGCATTTTTATGAATCCAAAGAAAACAGGGCCGGGAGCGGAGGGAGAGGAAAAAGCGATATTACCCAGCCCTGATGATGATATATATTTTTACATTTGCTGCCCGATTTGTCAAGTGAAAAGAACAACTTTTTCGTTTGTTCTTTGCTATTATTTCAACGGCCAGCCATACGGGCAGTAGCAGAGCCATTCATCGGCGAACAGCTTTAAATCGAATAAATTGATTACGTTGTCCTTATACAGGTCGGCAGGCAAATCGGTTCCTGTTTCAAGCCACAGTTCGGCAAATCTTGCAAAGTGTTCGAGATTGACTCTGCATAAAGGTTCACCTGGCCAGAAGCCACCGAGTAGCTCATAATCACCGCCATAGGAATAGGCAGCATCGGGCTGGCCTATTGTGCCGTTGACCAAATACTGCCCACCGCTGCTTGTCCCACCCCCGCTGTCAATTGTATGCCTGACAATCTCATAATCGCCGGATACAGGTATGGCTGTTAAAAGGCATATCAACGACAGTGCCAAAAAAGCGTTTTTAAAAATCTTTTTCATTGTTAATCTCCCTTATTTATTACCAGCAGGCTTGCCAGGTAGTGCCATCATAGACCATAAGTTTATGGGTTGTGCTGTTCATATATATATCACCTTCAGAAGGGCTTGAAGGAGCGGTTGCTCTCGGTTCCAATCTCATCGTATCGCTTACGTGCAGCATCCTTGCGGGAGTATATGTTCCGATACCTACCGCTCCTTGGACTAACAGACCGTTAGCCGGTGCTGTTTTGGTTATAGCATAGTTACTGCCTATTGCTGCGGCCCCGTTTATACCTAATTCGTTTGTTGGGTTGGTCGCTCCGATACCGACTCTGCCTAAGTTGGAAACATATAAGATATTTGACCCTGAGGATAGAACTCTGAAAGCTCCTGAAGCATCCGAACTATTCGTTTCCACGCTCAGGCCCAGGCTATTGGTGGTGGCGGTATTTTCAATTTTAACCGCCATACTGCCGACCGACGAATGTTGAATATGCAGTTTTTGGGCAGGACTGTTCGTTCCTATACCGACTTTGCCGTTTGCATCTACCACCAAATCGTGGCTTGAGCCGTCATGACTTACTTCCAGGATTCCAGAGGGGTTTTCCGTTCCAATGCCGACGTCGCCTGAGGTATAGACTTTTCCATCGAAGTAACCAGCAAATCCGTCCCCGGCTCCAGCGTTACTGCCTTGTCCATAAACACCATAATTATTTCCTGACGAAGGACTTGTGGCCCATCCGTAGGCCCCGTAATTATCGCCGGTTGCGTTTAAGCTTCGACCTAATATGCCGTAACTGTCACCTGTTGTGTCTTCCATTGAAAGTCCGTAGAAAGCATACCTGTCCAGGCCGCTTGTGTCTTGATTGTAAGTGTATATTCCATATGCATCCGAATCAGTATAAACATACAGTTTCCTATCGAACTGAACGATGTCATATCCGATTGCAATCTCGGCTCCGTCGTCGGTGGCAATTTTCAGGTCAGTAGCACTGTTCAGGGTACCGGTTACACGGGCTGAGCCGTCAACATCGAGCTTGTAACTGGGGCTGGTTGTTCCAATACCAACATTTCCGGCCACAGCAGAATACATATCACTTCCTGAAATGGTCCAATCGGAGTCAGGTGTTGCCGGAAGATTCGTCAGGCCGCTGCCATCTCCGACAAAAGCGGTTGCCTTTGCTGTTCCGTTTACGTCCAGTGGTGTTGTTGGATTCATTGTTCCGATACCTACGTCGCCATTTTCGAAAGTGAATTTCCCGGCGCTTTCATCTATTGTTAGCAATACATTATCGCCGTCACCGTCGACATCACCGAGGTAAATCTGGGCAGTCCATGTATCAAGGTAAATATCATCTCCATCGGCATCTACATCAAATATTCCTCTAGGGCTTGTTGTGCCGATACCAACATTCCCTAAGTCATTGATGACCAATCTCTCTATGCCGTTTGTTGCAAGGATATGTTTTTTAACATCTAGGTCCCAGCCGTAATAGAAATCGCCGGTTCCGCTGGGATTTAGCATAAACACATTGTTGTTTACATAGTAATACTCGCTGGCATTAATATGCCCTGCCACATCGAGTTTTTTGGTCGGACTCTTTACTCCAATACCGACATTTCCGGTTACGTTGGAATACATATTATTTCCTATGATAGTCCAATCAGAGTCGGTAGAGGCATTTTCGGCATAAAGTGCGTATGGCGTAGGCGTTACTTCCTGCCGCGGACTAAGTGTCGTATAGCCGTTCGGGTCATTCATATCTCCTGGTCGAACACCGATTTCCAGCCAGCGTGCTTCGCCGTTAAATGTGTTGGCATCGTTGAAATCCAGTTCCACCGTGAAATAAGCATCAATTACATCTACATCTGAAGCATTGACGTCAGTCCCAACTTTACTGCCGCCGGCATTCGCGTCATACAGCTTGAACGCAAAGTCATATGAGCCGTTGGCCGCATAATTGGCGTCGTACAGATGCCCCTGGTATGTAAAAGCAGTCCCCATAGGCCCTGCTTGACTGGCTGAAGCCAGGAATAAAAGCCACAAAGTCACAACCAGAATTGTTAGAGTTCTTGCGTTTTTCATATTTTTCCCTTCCTAAATGAGTTGTTTTGATTATTTTCAAAATTTACAAGCGCAGTTAAGTTTGCTCATAAAATCTACTGCGATTAAGCTGATAAAGCCACATACTACCTCCTCCTTTGGAGCCTTGAAAGTGGCTAAAGATAATAGAATTCTAAATAATTATGCCCTCTCGTCAAGAGTATTTCAGGACATTCCATCCTCAAAATTCATTAAGCATGCCGGTGGAGTTGTCTGAAGTTTTTATAGGTTTGGGTATGGTTTTCGAGAGGTTTATCTCACATTTTCTGCAATTTTTGTGATTACATGGTTATTTTCTTGTAGGCGGCCATTGCAGCATCTAAAACGGTTTTTACAGCCACTTTATGCTTTTTGGCGGCGGTAATGCAGTCTGAAAATTCCGGTTTGGCATTCACAATTTTCCCTCCCAACATCCCAGTCTTTATTTTAATTTCGCCGAATTCGGTCTGGACAGTAACAAATTTTCTGGCCAGTTTACTTCTTTGCAGAATCTGCCTTCTGATTCCGAATGTAAGTCCTTCTTCAAAGAGAATTTGTTCGAGCTGCTGAATATCCTCGATTTTGCAGATGACAGATATTTGTTCAGCAGGTCTGCCGTGTTTCATATAAATAGGTGTGGTAAAAACATCGAGTCCGCCATGCTTGAACAGCTTCTCCGTTACCGAACCAACTAATTCGCCGCTTGCATCGTCGATATTGGTTTCGAGCAGGCAGACAGAATCGGCGTTAGCTTCCGCCTCGTCCGCAGTATGGCCCAGAATCAGCCGTAGAACGTTTGGGAATTCCTCCGATTCCCGTGAGCCCGCTCCATATCCTATTGACTCGATATTCATTGCAGGCAGCGGACAGAACCGGTCGACCACAGTTGTTAAGATGGCTGCTGCAGTGGGAGTCAGCAGTTCAAGCTGACCGGGGCCGCCGGTGATTGGGACGCCTTTGAGCAGTTCTGCTGTTGCAGGTGCGGGGACCGGCATAAGATTATGAGTACATTCGATAGTGCCGCCGCCGACGCTCAAGGCAGAACAATACACCTTATCAAGGCCTAAAGCGTCAAAACCAACGGATGCGGAGACAATATCGATAATTGAATCGAGGGCCCCTACCTCGTGAAAGTGGATGTCATTGGGGTCCTGGCCGTGAACGGCTCCTTCGGCATTGGCGATTTTTTCAAAAACGGTGATTGCGGTTGTTTTTGCCTGATCGCTTATTTTGCTCTGGGTGATGATTTTGGTTATGTCTTTGAGATTGCGGTTTTTGTGCTCCTTAGGCACGACGGGCAGGAAGCTGAGCGCTCTTAGGCCGGCACATCTGGTTTGGGATGTTTTTATGTAAATGTTTTTTAGAGCAAGAGTTGCGAGCTGGGCTTTCAGGAACTCGACGTCGAGGCCGGCATCGAGCATTGCAGCGACAATCATATCGCCGGCGGCGCCGGCGAAGCAATCAAAATAAGCGATTTTCATAACTGTAACCTTATAAAAGAATTAATGTTACAACAATTATCCAAAAATGAAAACATTAATTCAAGCGCAAAAAAACCGGCCTTATGAGATTTCGGGTGTTCGTATGTTAAAAGAGGAAGTTGTGGTAAAATAGACAAAGAGAATTTGCGAAAAATGGGAGGGAAAAATTGGGTTCGTTTTGCATAATTTGTTGTTTTTGATTGATTGATTTTTTTGTTCATAGTTTATAAAGAATCTCCACTAAGGTTTACGTCCGCCTTATAAAAGGCGAGGTAAACTCCACTGAAAGATATAAATTATTTAGTCGTTTCTGACCCG
>CAZDQP010000028.1:0-23377 GCA_964507485.1 uncultured Pirellulales bacterium
TCCCTTACTGACGCCAATTACCATATTGGCAATCAAAGCACGTACTGTGCCGTGTAACTGCCTGTTCTGGCGCAACTCAGGACGCTCATTTTCAACCAATACTTTCCCGCCAGCGCTATCAATTTTTATTTTTACCTGTGCAGGACAATTCAGCTGCAAACTACCAAGCGACCCTGTAACCCTGATACAAAGACCACTTTGCTCAACCTTTACACCTTTAGGTATAATAACTGGTTTTTTCCCAATACGACTCATTAACTCACCGTACAAAGTACCTCGCCGCCAACATTGTCTCTGCGGCAGTTTCTATCACTCATTACACCTTTATTTGTCGAAACAATTGCTATGCCATAACCAGCCAAAACATGCGGTAATCGGTCAACAGGTAAATAAACTCTCCTACCGGGTTTGCTTGCTCTCGATATCTCGCTAATAACAGACTGGCCGCTCTGGTCATACTTCAGAATAACTCTCAATATTCCTTGTTTGCCGTCATCAACGCGATTGAACTCTACAATGTAACCTTCCTGCTTAAGCACAGCCGCTATACCTTCGCATATATTTGATGCTTTAATGCTTACCTCGGCCTTGTTAATACGGATGGCATTGCGTATTCTTGTCAGCATATCAGCTATTGGGTCACTGGTACTCATAATTTGACTCCAAGTCAGTTTCCAATCACCAACTGGCTTTTTTAACTCCAGGTATCTTTCCTTCGTTTGCTAATGTTCTAAAACAAATACGACAAATTTTGAATTTACGATAAACAGCCTTGCTTCTTCCGCAAAGCAGACAACGCGAATATTGTCTAACGCGAAACTTTTGTTTCTTTTTTGCCTTATTTTCCAACGCTTTAGTTGACACTCATATACTCCAAACCAATCATTCCCTTTTAAGCAGTTACAAAATACTACAACTCCGGCATTACTGACTCTCTAAACGGCATACCAAAAAGCGACAGCATTTTCATCGCTTCTTCATCGGTGTTGGCCGTGGTTATAAAGGTTATGTTCAAACCCTGCTGAAACTCTACCTTTGCAGGGTTGATTTCCGGAAAAACACTCTGTTCAGCCAATCCCATTGAGTAATTTCCCCTGCCGTCGAAACTTCTCGGGTTCAACCCCCGAAAATCTCGTACTCTCGGGATAGCAAGGCTAATTAATCTATCCATAAATTCATACATCCGCTCGCGGCGGACAGTAACCTTTAAACCGATTTCATTGCCCTCACGAACCTTGAAATTCGAGACGCTCTTTTTAGCTTTACACACAACCGGCATTTGGCCGGTAATCATCATCAACTCCTTTTTAGCAAGTTCCAGAAACTTTTTGTCCTGCGTGGCCCTGCCCACACCCATAGAGACAACTATCTTCTCCATCCGCGGTACAGCCATAGGGCTTGTGTAGTTAAACTCTCCAGCTAATTCCGGTACCACCTTAGACTTATACAAATCCTTCAAACGTGCCATTTTATTCTCACTTTATGCTTCTCGAGCCCTTTTAACAACGCCGATTTCACTGCCATCCGTCGTAACACGCTTTTTACTTCCGTCAGAATTTATCTGATAGCGAACTCTACTGCCTTTTGAACTTTTCGGATTTACCGGCAAGACATTACTTATATGTATCGGCTGCTCAACATCGATACGACCTCCCTGGGGATTTCTGCGGGAAGGCCTAACGTGCTTCTTCGCTATATTGTGCCCCTGAACTACTACCTTATCCTTCTCCGGTACGACACGCAGCACTCTGCCGACAGCGCCCTTATGGTCACCCGCTATAATTTCAACCATATCACCTTTTTTTATATGTAAGGCCATATCTAAATCTTTATCCTTGCTACCCTTTAACAATAAACTTCTTCAGACTACCTCGCTTGCAAGCGAAATGATCTTCATATAATTTTTATCACGAAGCTCGCGAGCAACCGCACCAAAAATCCTTGTCCCTATAGGATTTCCCTCATTATCAATCATAACAGCGGCATTGCTGTCGAATCTTACATAGCTTCCATCAGGGCGCTTCAGCGGACTTGTTGTCCGGATAATAACACATTTATGTACTTTCTTATCATCCAGCTGGCAGGTCGGAAGCGACTTTTTTATAGCAACACAGACTACATCACCTACTCCTGCTATAGGGCGTCTGAACTTTCCCCTCGACCCTCCTTTGCCAAGAACCCTGATGCACAACGCCGACTTAACGCCTGAGTTGTCAACTATATCTAACATTGTTTCCTGCTGAATCACTTTATTTCCCGTTTCTCGTAATTCACTTGGCGTTTTTTACAAAGCTACCGCTGCTGAACTGCTTTTTCCAAAACCTTTACAAGACGCCAACTCTTAGTTTTACTATATGGTCTACACTCTACAACCTCAACAATGTCGCCTTTGCCGGCCTGATTATGTTCATCATGAACTGCCAGCTTCGTTCTACGCTTTATGTACTTTCCGTACTTTGGATGCCTGACTTTAAAATCAACAGCAATCTTGACACTTTTATCACCACTGTTACTCATTACCACACCGGTTACAGTTTTTATTTTTTTATCCTGCATCTTCGTTTTCCAACCGCTACAACTGCGGCTAATTATCTGCTGTTTTCACGTATTATCGTTTTAATCCTCGCTATATCACGTCTGACATTAATTAAAGCTTTAGAATTCTCCAGCTTCTCAGTAACCGCCTGTGAGCGCAAATCAAACAAATGCCTCTGTAGTTCATCAAGCTTGTCACTAAGTTCATCCGGACTCATCTCACGATACTGCTGGGCCTTCATATTAAGCTTTCCTTCTGTAAAAACTCATTGCAAAAGGTACTTCCTACAAAGAATGTCTTCGTTTAACAAATCTGCACCTAATCGGCATTTTATGAGCGACCCTGCTCAATGCCTGTTTTGCAATATTCTCACTTATTCCACCGACTTCAAAGCAAACCTGACCGGGCCTCACCCTCGCGACCCAAAATGCGGGCTCACCTTTACCTTTGCCCATTCGCGTCTCCAACGGCTTGGCGCTTACCGGCTTGCTCGGAAATATCCTAATATAAACCTTTCCTTCACGATGCAGGAAATGCGTTGCCGCAACACGACCTGCCTCAATCACCTTGGCACTTATCCAACTGCTTTCCAGTGCTTGTAAGCCGTATTCGCCGAACGCCACAAAATTGCTGCGACAAGCATTGCCTTTCATTTTGCCGCGCTGGCTCTTACGATACTTGACTCTTTTTGGCATCATTGCCATTTTTTTCAGGTCCCTGCTAAGTTAATAAATAATTAATTTTTATCGATTTCTTCAGGTTTTTCGTGCCCTTTATGCTCCTCAGGGCTAACTTCTTTCTTGGCTTCGGAATTGCCTTCACCTTCTGCCACTACAGTTTTAGTGCGATTGTCAATAGCCCGGTTTGCGCCTGCGCGCCTCGGGGAACGACGTCGGCGACCCCTCTTCGGCTCAGTTTCCTCACCAAATTTGCCTTTATAAATCCAAACCTTAACACCAATTGCTCCGTATGTTGTTCTTGATGTTGCTGTTGCATAATCTACATCGGCATCCAGGGTCTGCAACGGGATACTACCGAGTTTCTGCGTTTCCTTACGTGCCATTTCTGAACCTGCCAACCGCCCTGCACAGATAACCTTAACTCCTTTGGCGCCGGCGTTCATTACCGATTCGCAATACTGTTTCATCGTGCGCCTAAATGAGGCCCGTTTGCTTAGCTGCTCAGCAATTGCTTCAGCTACCAAAGTAGCGTTAAGGTCCGGCTCTTTTATCTCGATAACGTTGACACCCATCTTCCGACCAGTTATCCCCTCAAGTTCCTCCCGCAACTTATCAACCTCACCCCCTCTGGGGCCAATAACTATACCTGGCCGAGCGCTATGCAATGTTACTTTAACTTCGTTACGCGTTCGGATTATTTCTATCTTTGCCACCGCCCCTTTAGGCATCTGACGGTTGAGTTTCCTGTCAATATATTGACGTATCTTCTGGTCTTCGACAAGAAAATCGCCATAATCGCTTTTGGAAGCAAACCATGTGCTTTGCCACCCGCGTGTTATTCCCGTTCTAAAACCTATTGGCGATGTTTTCTGACCCATAATCTCGTATTTCGTACCTCAACTAAAAAAAATAAACTTCATTCCTCTTATGCTTTTGTTACTGTTACATGTATGTGACAGGCTTTTTGGTTAATAGGAAAAGCTTTGCCTCTGTCCTTCGGTATCCATCTTTTCGTATCAATACGCCGCCCAGCATCGTCAACACGAGCTTCACAAACATAAAGACCGTCAACATCGGCCTGCTGCTCATCGGCATCCGCTACGGCGCTTTTCAGCACTTTGTCAACCATTCCTGCAGCCCGTTTTCTTGTAAACTTTAAAATATCCATTGCATCCTGAACCCTTCGGCCGACTATCAGTTGTGTAATCAGTCGAACCTTACGAGCCGAAATTTGAGCAAAACGATGAGATGAGCACCAATCCACTAAATCATTTACTTCGACAGATAAGGCAGCGGCCAAACGGTTAATATCCTCTTTACGGGGCTTTGGCTTAAAAAGACCTTTTTGCCAGTTTCTAACAGCCGACACTGCTTTCTCTTTGTTTAAACCTCCTCTGACAAGCTGACCGGCCAGTTGCTCTGCGCTCATCTGACGCTGCTCACAAAGCTTTTTTAATTTATTAGAACTTATTAACATATCTTATCTCGAACTTATCCTGATAGTCTACTACTACGCTGGTGTTGTTGTTACTATTTTCCTGCTCGAATGGCCTCTAAAAGTCCTCGTCGGTGAAAATTCACCTAGCTTGTGACCAACCATATCCTCGGTAACAAAAACCTTATGAAAAATCTTACCATTGTGAACCATAAAGGTGAAACCCACAAATTCGGGAATTATCGTGCATCTTCTCGCCCAGGTCTTTATTGGCTCACGAGAACCCGATTCTACCCGCTTGTTGACCTTGGCAAAAAGCTTTCCGTCAACATACGGCCCTTTTTTAAGAGATCTTCCCATTCGAATTTACTCAACCTTAAAACTTCAATAATAACACAACCAATTCTTTCTGCCTTCTACACTCTAATTACGTCACGAACTGAAATCGTCCACTTTTTCGCCTTCGAATAATCCTTTTATTGCTTGGATTTCTTGGGTTTCTCGTTTTTCCACCTTTTGCCAGTACTCCCGTAGGCGAGCAGGGATGCCGCCCGCCATTTGCTCGGCCTTCACCACCACCCATCGGATGAGAAACTGGATTTTGTGCCTTCCCTCTGACGTGAGGTCTTCGACCGTGATAGCGTGTTCGCCCCGCTTTGCCCCAACTGATGTTCTGATAGTCAGGATTACTCAACTGGCCAATTGTGGCTTTGCACTCCTTTCGAACCATTCGCATTTCACCGCTCGGTAAAACGATGGTAACCCAATCACCCTCTTTCGCCACAATCTTTGCGGCACTGCCAGCACCACGAACTAACTTCCCGCCCTGTCCCGCAGCCATTTCAATATTGTGAATCTCAAGACCGGCAGGAATTACCGCCAGCGGCATCGCATTCCCCATCTTTGGTTCACACTCAGAACCACTTTCCACTATGTCGCCTACTTTTACACCCAGCGGCGACAAAATATATCTTTTTTCACCGTCAGAATAGTGCAACAACGATATATAACAATTACGGTTCGGGTCATACTCAATCGTTGCCACCTTGGCCGGGATATTATCCTTGTCGCGCTTAAAATCAACAATGCGGTAAATCTTTTTCGCCCCGCCCCCTCTGAACCGCACCATAGTTTTCCCGCTATGATTCCTGCCGCCCGTCTTCTTTATGCGAACACAAAGCGACTTGGCCGGTTTATCGGTAGTCAACTCGGTATAATCATCCACCGAACTGCTTCTCCTTCCGGGAGTCACTGGCTTATAAATTCTAATACCCATAACTTACAGCTCCATATCCATGTTGCTTTCAGAACAAATCTATATGATAATCCGGTTCCAAAAACACAACAGCTTTTTTCCAACTCGATGTCATACCGGAATTTCTACCCTTGCGACGGTATTTACCTCTGCGATTAGCTGTTCTTACTTTACTTACCTTAACACTATATATTTTCTCAACAGCGTTTCTTATCTGGGTTTTATTGGCTCTCTTATTCACCTCAAAAGAGTAAGCGCCCTTTACATTCGCAAAGTGCATTCCTTGCTCGGTAATTAAAGGACGAACTATTATATTCCGGTCATTAAGCATTAGCTGTTAATTCTCACTTGCCTGATTTCTATTTAAGAGGGACAAAAACGCCTCTTTAGTAAATAGTATTTTGCTGTGATTACAGATATCACCAGCGTTTAATTCAGCCACAGGCATAACGACTACCCTCGGGATGTTTCTGGCCGATTTATAAAGATTACCATCATAATCGTTAATCGTTACCAAGCAGCTGCGATCAATTTTCAAATTACCTAAGATACTTACAAAATCTTTTGTCCGCGGCTTCTCAAACTTCAGTTCGTCAACAACTACAATATCGTTGCTAAACAGTTTTGCTAAAATCGCCGAGTTTCTGGCTAACATTCTCTGCTTCTTAGGCATACGTTTACCAAAATCTCTGGCCGTCTTCGCAAAGATAACTCCGCCGCCAACACGTTTGCCGGTCCTGATATTACCAACACGGGCCCTTCCTGTCCCTTTCTGCCTGAATAACTTTGTGCTCGAGCCGGCCACCATACTTCTGCTTTTAGTTGCTGCTGTTCCCACGCGTTTATTGGCGTGGTACATAACGATTGCCTGTTTAAGCAAAGGATATCTAACCGAATTGCCAAGAAGCGACTCATCAACTTTTAAGGTGTCAACTTCTTCACCTTGTCTATTATAAATGGACAAATCAATCATTTCTGAAGTCTGCTCTCCAACATGTTAGGCCTTTTTGGCACTACGGACTATAACATAACTTCCGGAAGAACCAGGTACACAACCTCTAACTACTAACACATTTTTCTCTTCATCTATCACTACCAAGCTATGGTTTTTTTCTGTCGCTCTGCGGCTGCCCAAATGTCCAGCCATTCTCTTGCCCTTGTGCAGATTGCCGCCGTGACCACGGTCTGTACCATGACTGGCAATTGAACCGGGACCACGATGTTTCCGTTCAGTACCGTGAGAAGCCGACATTCCGTGAAAACCGTACCGTTTCATCACCCCGGCAAATCCCTTACCCTTGCTTGTACCTACAATATCAACGAATTTGTCTTTCTCAAAAACCGAAACCGTAAGAGAGTCCCCAACTTTATACTCCGGCTCGGTATCATCGGGTAACCGCATTTCTTTAACAAACCTCTTCGGCACTGAGTTGGCTTTCTTGGCATGTCCAATTTGTGGATCCTTTCTACGTGACTCCTTTACATCGTCATACCCCAACTGAACAGCATTATAACCATCCGTATCTGCTGTTTTCACCTGCATGACTGTGCAAGGACCGGCTTGTATAACTGTAACAGGAAGTAGTTTGTCTGCCTCGTCATATATCTGAGTCATTCCAATTTTCTTGCCAAGCAGCATCGCCATTATCTCACACCTCGTATATCAGGCCTTAATCTTCACAAAAATACCAGCTGGAACCACTAAACGATTCAATACCTCAACCGTTCGTGCGTTTGCTTCGTGAATGTCTATCAGACGCTTATGAGTCCTCAATTCAAACTGCTCACGCGACTTCTTATCAATATGAGGACTTCGTAAAACAGTATATCTTTCAATCCGTGTAGGCAACGGCACCGGACCACTTACACGGGCATTGGTTCTTCTGGCGTGCTCTACTATCTCCTTGGCAGATGCATCAAGTGCCCTGTGGTCGTAGGATTCCATCTTAATTCTTATCTTTTCAGTTTCAGCAGGCAATGTCTTCCTTTCCCGTTTCTTATAAACTGCCTTTTTACATTAAATTTACGACCTGAAAACTTGTAAAAGCTCCAAATTCTACCTTCTCATTAACAAAATGCAAAATAATTATTTCAAAGCATATATTCTCTCTGTTATCCACCAAATACCTCTTGGTTTGATTGTGGCAGGAAAGGCATTTCTTATTGGTTTATCTCTAAACGACCAAAAACACGATACCAAACCAACAACTTCGCCTTCCTTAAAGAATTTCGGGTTCGAACCGATCTCGGTCCTCCCAAAACCGTTTTTCGGCTTTGGTGCACCCCTAAACAAAGTACTTAAAAACCATCCCTGACAACGACATTACAGATATGCAATAGCCCAACTTGTAAACGCAAAACCAATCCTTGGTTATGCTCGCTACGGCCGAAAAACCGAAATCCTATCACACAAATCCATCTTTATCAAATAAAATATCGAAAAAAACTTACAAAAAACTGCAAAAATATGGGAATTTCACAAAATAATCTCCTTAGCAACCTGTTCAGGAACCCTTTCATAACTCAATGGCTCCATAGTAAATGTTCCTCGACCAGCCGTAGCACTTCTAATTTCGCTGGAATAACCAAACATCTCAGCTAAAGGCACTCTGGCATCAATTATCCGCATACCTCCATGCATTCGACAATCCGTAATTAAGCCCCTTTTCCCGAGTAAATTACCCTGTATAGCCCCAAAATTGGCCTCCGGCACTACTACTTGAAGCCGCATTACAGGTTCAAGCAGGACTGGCTCCGCCTTCCTGCACGCCTTTTCCACCGCAATTTTGGCAGCTTGCTCAAAAGCTAAATCCGAAGAATCTACTGAATGGAATGAGCCGTCAATAAGCTTAACTTTAACCCCGACTACTGGGTAACCGGCTAACACACCACTGCCCATAGCATCTTTTACACCCCGTTCTACTGCCGGAATATACTCTCTTGGAACCGAATTGGAAACCACTTTACTCACAAATTCAATTTCATTGCTCCAATGGCCCTCCTCTGTAAACAACGGCTCAACCTCCAAAACTACATGTCCATATTGGCCATGACCACCCGTTTGACGCACAAACTTTCCTTCTGCCTGAGATAACGCGGTAATAGCTTCCTTGTAAGCAACTTTTGGCTTGCCAACCCTGACATTAACTCCCTTTTCCTTTACAAGCTTGTGCTGGAGTATCTCCAAATGCAGCTCGCCCATCCCGCTGATGATAGTCTGGCCTGTTTCACTATCTATTTTACACTCAAACGTCGGGTCTTCACGTTTTAAATCACGCAATGCCTCTGCTAATTTTGCCGTCTCTGTGCCAAACCTAGGCTCTATTGACATACTAATAACAGTTTCTGGGAACGTAATACTTGGTAAACAAACAGGGTTTTTAGGGTCACAGAGCGTATCGCCGGTAAGTGTTTCTTTTAATCCCACAACTGCAACAATATCACCAGCAGCAGCTGAGTCTAAGATTTTTCGCTCATCAGCGTGCATTTCGAACATTCTTGTAATATTCTCTCGTTTATCGTGATTTACATTCAACACTCTGGTACCGGTTTTCAATCTCCCCTGATAAATTCTTAAAAAATGCAAATCGCCGTGTGCATCAGCAGTAATCTTAAATGCAAGAGCAACAAAACTTGCATTTCGGTCACACTTAATCGATACCTCTTTATCTTTATCCTTACCTTTGCCTCTATCAGCTGGCCTGTGTACAACTATATCAGGCCTATCCAACGGAGAGGGCAAATATGCCACAACACCATCAAGTAACCGTTGCACACCAATATATTTCAGGGCTGAACCAACAAACACCGGTTGAAGCTTATTAGCCAAAGTTGCCTTCCTAATCGCTGTATTAATTATCTCAATGTCAATTGATTTATCATGAACATAAGCATCCATCAGCTCTTCATCATATTCAGCCGCAAGCTCAATCATATGTTTCCTCTGCTGTTCAGCTGTTTGTTGCAATTCGTGGGGAATTTCAGTTTCTTCAAAGCTAGCCCCTAATTCTCTTGTCTTGTAGAAAATCGCCTGCATCTTTATAAGGTCTATTATTCCTTTAAAAGAGTCCTCCGCTCCGATAGGAAGTTGCAAACAAAGAGGGTTAGCAAGGAGTTTATCACGAATGCTTTTTACGGTCATCTCGAAGTCGGCGCCGACTTTGTCCATTTTATTAACGAAGCAAAGACAAGGAAGGCTGTATTTTTGTCCCTGCCTCCAGACAGTCTCGCTTTGAGCCTGCACGCCTTCACTGCCGTCAAACACGGCTATGGCACCATCAAGAACACGCAGGGACCGTTCAACCTCAGCAGTAAAATCAATATGTCCCGGCGTATCAATAAGATTAATCTCAAAATCCTTCCAAGGACATTTCGTTGCGGCACTGGTAATAGTAATGCCCCTTCTCTGCTCCTCTTCCAGATAGTCCATAACAGCGGTACCGTCATGAACTTCTCCCATCTTGTAGGTTTTACCCGTATAATAGAGTATGCGCTCGGTTACCGTCGTTTTACCGGCATCGATATGAGCCATTATTCCGATATTGCGTAATTGTTCTAACCTATTCATTACTGAAAGTTCATAAACAAGGGTTTCCTGTAAAGGGTACCCGGTTGTAAGTTTTTAACTACAAACAACTATAAAAATAGCGGACAAAAAATAAATCCTGTCCGCTATTCATTATACCCTATTGAAATTACCAGGCGAAATGAGCAAATGCCTTATTGGCTTCAGCCATTTTGTGTACATTTTCTCGGGTAGTCATTGCGCCGCCGTGCCCATTATAGGCATCCATTAATTCAGCAGCCAATCGCTCACAAAAAGCAGAGCCTTTCTTGCTCCTCGCCGATTGTATTATCCACCGAAATGCAAGCGACTGTTGCCGCTTGGGTCTAACCTGCATCGGAATCTGATAACTGGCCCCACCTATACGTTTGCTGCGAACTTCAAGTAATGGCTTCACATTATTAATAGCAGTCTCGAACACCTCCAGTTCGCTTTTCCGGCTTTGCGACTCGTCGCTCGAATCACCGGCAACGAGCGGAGACTTACGAATTATGTCCATAGCATCATAAAAAACCTTTTGCGTGACGCTTTTCTTGCCGTCCCACATCAAAGTATTAATAAACTTTGACACCAGCTTGCTATTGTACACGGGGTCCGGCTTCAACTGCTGACCCGAAGCAGTAAGGTTTTTTGCCATAATTTTCTCTCTTATTATCGAGTCCGCAGAATATAAAAATTTACAGTCTCAGTTCTTTTTCTGCGAAATCGGCATTCTCTTAGGTTAAACCTTTCTATTCTATCTTGGCTCTTTTGCCCCATATTTACTTCTTCCCTGTTTGCGGCCAGTCACGCCGGCACAATCTAATACGCCACGAACGATATGATACCGAACACCCGGCAAATCCCTGACTCGACCTCCGCGAATTACAACTGTGCTGTGCTCCTGCAGGTTGTGATCAATACCCGGTATATAAGCTGTAACCTCCTTACCATCGGTCAGCCTGACACGGGCGATTTTTCGCAAAGCAGAGTTCGGCTTCTTGGGCGTTTGAGTTCGAACAATCAAACATACGCCCCTTTTCTGTGGCGAGCCACTGATTTCAGATACCCTTTTCCGGCCCTTTGATTTCGCTCTCGGTCGTTTGACCAACTGGTTTATAGTAGGCATAATTTACTTCCCTTTTGATTTTCAGCTCTTAATCACCACTCGTGGGTCTCCCGTTACTACTTCCATAAAAAGAAAGTATGGGGACATTGTCAATTAATTCCTAGAGCTTCTTTAATAGCGGCCTCTGCCTTTGCCTCGGCCTCTTCAACTTCTTTAATATCTGCAAACTCCTTGGGCAACGGAGCTTCAGCAAGATGCTTGACCTTAATGTCAAGATGTGGCTTGAAAGCTGTGCCGGCCGGTATCAGATGGCCAAGTATCACGTTTTCCTTCAAGCCAAGAAGTTTATCTATCTTAGCAGACAACGAAGCAGCAGTCAAGACCTTAGTTGTTTCCTGGAAACTGGCTGCCGCGATGAAGCTCTCAGACTGCAGCGAAGCTTTTGTTATTCCCAAAAGCAATGTCTTGGCAGTTGCCGGCTTCGGCTTTCTACCTTTTGCAGGTGTGCCACCGATTGCTTCAATCCTTTCATTCCTTGCAGCAAGCTCTTCGCTGCTGATAATCTGACCTTCTTGTAAATCAGTAGCATCCCCAAGATTGGTTATCCTCACACTATTGGCCAAATTCTCATTTTCGCTTCTGAATTGAAACTTATCAACAACCTCACCCGGAAGGAAAGAGCTGTCACCAACAGATTCAATCTCAACTTTTCGCATCATTTGAGAGCAGATAATCTCAATATGCTTGTCATTGATATTTACATTTTGTGAACGGTAGACATTTTGAATCTCTGCAATTAAATATCTCTGCAGCGACTCTTCACCTTTTATCCGCAGAATATCATGCGGAACCAACGGCCCATCTGTTAATGGGTCACCGGCTTCTGCCATATCTCCAGTGTGAACGTTCAGGTGTCTATCACGTGGAATATGGTGTTCCTTCTCCATTCCGGATTCAGCGCGTATTATAACTGTCATCTTGCCTTTGCGCTTATCACTCCGTAACTCAACTCGGCCCGAAATTTCCGCCATCGCTGCGGGGTCTTTGGGTTTGCGTGCTTCAAACACTTCAGTAACTCTAGGCAGCCCACCTGTTATGTCCTGAGTCCCGGTGGCTGCTCTGGGTTGATGAGCAAGCAACTGGCCTGCCTGAACCTGCTGGCCCTCGACCACTTCTATTCTGGCACCGGCGGGTAGATAGTGGACATCGAGTATCTTGCCATCAACATCTTCTATGATGACCTGCGGATGTGTATCCCCCTTATGCTCAATTACCACAGGCCTGCCTACCTGACCTTTTCGCTCTTCTTCAAGCCGAATCGTTTCACCTTCTATGATGTCTACAAATGCAATCTGGCCTGAAACCTCAGCCAGAATTGGAGTTCGGTGTGGGTCCCATGAGAACAACAGTTTACCTACTGAACATGACTGTTTGTCCCCCACATGCATAAGTGCTCCATAAGGCACTTTGTATTTTTCAATCTCGCGGCCCTTAGGGTCTAATATAGCAAACTCACCACTGCGCTTCAGCACAACTCCCTTGGACCTAACCGATCTTTTCTCTTTTTGTTTTGTGTCTGTAGGAGATGCTTCAGCTTTCGATATAGCAGAACGTGAAGATTCACCAGGGTCCTCAACAACACCTAAATTTCTGAACTCAACTTCCCCATCTGCGCCAGCTTTCTGACCGCTTTCGAGTATGGCTCTTGCAGCAATGCCGCCGGTATGGAACGTACGCAGAGTAAGTTGTGTGCCCGGCTCACCAATTGATTGTGCAGCAACAATACCAACTGCTGAACCCTCCTCAACAAGATTGCCGGTGCTCATGTCCCAACCATAACACTTTGCGCAAATACCAAATGTACTATCACATGTTAGAGGACTTCTAACCCTGATGGCATCAAGCCCCAAGGCCTCTATCTTCGCTGCTGCTTGTGGGGAAATAACTTCGTTCTCTCGAACAATCATTTCGTCCGTAATTGGGTTGCGGATATTGTCTCTGGCGGTTCGGCCGACTACAAGCTGAGAAAGCGGTATATCAACTTGCTCACCTCTACTGACTACACTCTTGGTAATTCCCTGCAAAGTTCCACAATCGTACTCGGTAACAATTACATTTTGGGCCACATCAATTAACTTGCGCGTAAGATATCCGGAATTAGCGGTCTTTAACGCAGTATCAGCCAGCCCTTTACGAGCCCCGTGCGTGGAACTGAAATATTCAAGAACGGTCAATCCCTCGCGAAAATTTGACTTGATCGGGGTCTCGATAATTTCGCCGCTGGGATTAGCCATCAACGCTCGCATCCCGGCTAACTGCTGAATCTGGTCAACACTGCCTCTCGCACCGGAAGTAGTCATTATATATATCGGATTCAAATATGGAGTGCCATCCTCCTTTGTATCTTCCCTAAGACCACGCATCATCTCGCCTGTAACCGCCACGCGAGCATGTGTCCAGGCGTCTATAACCTGATTGTACCTCTCCCCTTCTGTCAGAACTCCATTGCTGTAATTGGCAAGTATTTTACTGACCTTTTTCTCGGTATCTTCGATAATCTCTTGTTTTTTACCCGGGATCTTCAGGTCCGTAATACCAAAGCTTAATCCAGCAAGTGTGGCATATTTGAATCCTAAATCTTTGATTCTATCAAGCAAATCAACCGTCTTTGAACTTCCTGAGATTTCGAAACAATCACTAATAACCTTACTCAACGTCCCCTGCGACATTGTCATATTGTAAAACGGCATCTCCTCGGGAAGCATATCATTGAAAATACATCTTCCCGCCGTTGTCTCAATTATTTTGTTGCTTCGCTGCTTGTGTTCCTCTTCTTCATATCCAGAACCCCTTATCGGCTTCGTAATCTGAACCGATATCTTTGCGTGCAATTCGACTTTTCCTAACTCATAGGCCATTATTGCTTCAAAAGCATCTCTAAAAGCCATACCTTGACCTTTTTCGCCCTCGCAGACAGAGGTCAAATAACAGTTCCCCATAACCATGTCCTGCGACGGCCCAACCATTGGCGAGCCATTTGCTGGAGAGAATATGTTGTTTGTAGGCATCATTAAAGTATGAGCTTCAGCCTGAGCTTCGATACTTAGCGGCAAATGAACAGCCATCTGGTCACCATCGAAGTCTGCATTGAAACCCTTACAAGCCAGCGGATGAAGCATAATAGCGTTGCCCTCGACAAGAATCGGCTCGAAGGCCTGAATACCCATCCGATGAAGCGTAGGCGCCCGGTTGAGTAAAACAGGATGCTGATGAATAGCTTCTTCCAGAATATCCCATACCTGCTCATCGCGCCTTTCAATTATTCGCTTGGCAGATTTAATCGTGTCGGCAAGTCCATGTTGCTTGAGTTTTCTGATTATGAACGGCTGATATAACTCTAAAGCTATTTTTTTGGGAAGTCCACACTGATACAGTTTAAGATTAGGTCCAACAACAATAACCGACCGAGCCGAATAGTCGACGCGTTTTCCCAACAAATTCTCACGGAATCGACCCTGCTTACCTTTAATCATATCGGTTAAGCTCTTCAGAGGACGACTATTACTGCCGAGAACTGGTCTGCGGCAGCGGCCATTGTCCAGAAGAGAATCAACTGCCTGCTGCAACATTCTTTTTTCATTACGGATAATTACCTCGGGGGCGTTAAGGTCTATAAGCTTTTTCAAACGGTTGTTACGGTTGATTATCCGCCTGTAAAGGTCATTGAGGTCACTCGTTGCGAAGTTTCCGCTTTCAAGAAGAACTAATGGACGCAAATCCGGTGGAATAACAGGAATAACTTCAAGCACCATCCACTCTGGCTTGTTATTGCTGTTTCTAATAGCGTTGACTACCTTAAGACGTTTAGTAAGATCTTTGATTTTCTGATTGCTGCTGGTCTTGCCTACAGCGGTTCTCAACTCGGAACTAACGGCATCAAGGTCGAGATTCGTTAACAGAGCCCTGATAGCTTCAGCACCCATAAATGCCTTAAAAGCATTGCCGTATTTGCTTAATGCCTCACGGAATTCTTCTTCGCTAAGTAATTGACCCAGCTTCAATGGGCTCTGGCCTGGATCAGTAACAACATAGTCTTGGAAGTAAATTATCTTTTCCAGACTCGCTGCCTTCATTGCCAAAAGAGTGCTAAGATGGTTTGGTATCGCTTTGAAAAACCATATATGAACCACGGGTGCTGCAAGATTTATATGTCCCATGCGTTTACGCCGAACACGACTATGAGTAACTTTGACACCGCACCGGTCGCAAATTATCCCCTTAAATTTGGTGCCTTTATATTTGCCGCAGGCACATTCCCAATCTCGTTCAGGACCGAAGATTCGCTCGCAAAATAGGCCGTCCTTTTCAGGTCGATACGTACGGTAGTTGATAGTCTCGGGTTTGCGAACCTCGCCAAAAGACCAACTGCGAATATCATTGGGACTGGCCAACGAAACCTTCACCGAACCATAATCATTAATGCGGTCGTATATATCTCCCAACATTTAATACCTACTCCTTAATATCATATATTTATATCTAGCGGCTTTTGACCCCTTTTCCTGCTTTCAGAAGGTTATCTATCGTATTTTACAGAGCCGAGCTTCCAAGCCGTTTCTTTTCAAGTTGAATATTTAATCCTAATCCTCTTATCTCGTTGCACAATACATCAAAGGAAAGCGGCGTACCTGCTTCGAGTTTGTTTTGCCCTTTAACCGTCGATTCATAGATTTTAGTTCTTCCCTCGACATCATCACTTTTGACCGTCAGCATCTCCTGTAATGTATAAGCCGCACCATAGCCCTCCAGCGCCCACACTTCCATTTCGCCAAACCTTTGTCCGCCGGTCCTGGCTTTACCACCCAACGGCTGCTGGGTAATCAAACTATACGGGCCGGTTGCCCTCGCATGGATCTTGTCATCAACAAGGTGATGTAGTTTCATCATATAGATGTGTCCTATAGTAGCCGCCTGGTCAAATGGCTCACCTGTTCTTCCATCGTACAATTGAGTCTTGAGCGATGGTGGAATGTTCACAAAAAACTCATCATCCGGCGGCGCTTGCTTATTTTCTTCCAGTTCGACTTTCCGCCTGCTCGTAAGTTCGTTTGCCTCGGCTGTGAGCTTCTGAATATCTTTCTCAGTAGCACCGTCAAATACCGGCGTAATTGCCTGGAATCCTAAAACTTTAGCTGCCCAGCCAAGATGAGTTTCAAGAATCTGGCCAACATTCATACGGCTTGGTACACCAAGAGGATTCAATAAAATATCCAACGGTGTGCCGTCCTCGAGGAATGGCATATCTTCTTCAGGCATAATCTTGGCAATAACTCCCTTGTTCCCATGACGACCGGCCATCTTGTCTCCGATTGACAATATCCGCTTAGTAGCAACGTATACTTTTACCATCTCCAGCACACCACTGGCCAGTTCATCGCCGTGCTTGAGACTCTCAACCTTGCGCTTTTTCTCTTCCTGAATCTCAGATATCTTTACCCAGAATTTATCTACTATCTTCTGTACCCCATCCCTTGCTGAAGCCGGCCTGACCCATTTAATATCAAAGCCCTCTACCTGCTCATAAATAACCTCATCATCAGTGCTGACGCCGACTTTCTGACGTGTAGATGTATCAACAATATTGACATCGAACTTCTTTTTAATGGCCTCAATCATCTGCCTGAATATCACACATTCTTTGGCACGCATCTGAGCTTCATATTGTTTTATCTGGGCCTTGAGCGCTTTCTTTTGCTCCTCGCCGCCTGCGCCACGTCTTGTGAATCGCTCTGTTTTTATCACAACACCCTCATATCCACTCGGTAGTTCAAGGGAGTCATTTTTAACATCCTCACCCGCTCTTCCAAATATAGCGTGCAGCAATTTCTCCTCAGGTGTTAACTCAGTCTTGCTCTTCGGTACTACCTTGCCCACCAGAATATCACCGGGACACACCCTTGTCCCTTCACGAATTACACCATGCTCACCAAGATTCCGCAGGGCCTTCTCGCTGACATTGGGAATATCTCTGGTAAACTCTTCTCTGCCGAGGCGGGTCTCGCGAACCTCCGATGTGAATTCATCAATATGAATACTTGAGAAACTGTCGTTCTTGACAAGTTTCTCACTGATAATAATTGCATCCTCAAAATTAAAACCATCGAAAGAAACAAATCCCACAAGTACATTCTTGCCAAGGGCCAATACACCCTTTGCTGTGCCGCCTCCATCTGCTATGATTTGACCCTTCTGAACCTTCTCGCCTAATTTAACTATCGGTTTTTGATTAAGACAAGTCCTTTCATTCAAACCAACAAACTTCGCAAGCTTATATTCCTCGGTATGGTTGAGAACTATCTTGGTAGCGTTCACTGAAGTAACAACACCACTACTCTCCGCACGGACGACCATACTTGAATTCTGGCCGACTACTCTCTCCATACCAGTGCCCACTAAAGGCGCTTCTGTCTTAAGCAGTGGAACTGCTTGTCGCTGCATATTAGAACCCATTAATGCCCGGTTTGCATCATCATGCTCCAGAAACGGAATCAGCGAAGCTGAAACACCAACAATCTGTTTCGCCGATACGTCAACGTAATTCACTTCTTTGTGGGGAACCTGAGCCAGCTCACCACCCTTCATAGCCAATACCATACCCTTTTGGATTTCACGTGTATCAGGGTCAAATATGTTGGGCGCCGCAATCACTGCTTTCATATCTTCGTCTGCCCGCAGGTAGTCAACTTTATTGGCGGCTTTGCCATTTTCTACTCGCCTGTATGGCGTAAGCAAAAAGCCGTACTCATCAACCGTCGCAAATATCGCCAATGAGGAAATCAAACCGATGTTCGTTCCCTCAGGCGTTTCGACCGGACAGATTCTGCCGTAATGGCTGATATGAACATCGCGAACTTCAAAACCTGCTCGTCTCCTGTTTAAGCCGCCGGGACCAAGAGCCGACAGGCGTCTTTCATGTGTCAATTGACTCAAAGCGTTGGTCTGGTCGACAATCTGGCTCAACTCTCCGCGACCAAAGAAATAGTTGATACTGCTCGACACGCTCTTTGAATTCACAAGGTCAGCAATACGAAGTGAATCCTCAACATCTCTTTTCATGCTCATTCGTTCTTGAACAGTTTTACGAAGTCTCAGTAGACCTTTCCTGATTTCATCACCGGCAAGCTCATCAATTGTTCGCAACCGCCTGTTACCCAGATGGTCGATGTCGTCAATCTCACCCTCATTATTACGCAAAGCAATTATATACTTCACTGTATTAAGAAAATCTTCCGGCCGCAGCGTCATCTCGCCTTCGTTCACCGTCTGCTCGAACTTGCGGTTCAATCTGAACCTTCCGACTTTACCTAAACGATAGCGGTTAACATCAGAAAATTTCTCAACAAAGAAAGCTTTCGCCTTCTTTTCATTGGCCGGATTGCCCGGCCTCAATCTCATATAAAACTTCAATAATGCCTGCTCATGACTCCGGCAATCATCCTCCGAAAGAGTGTTCAAAACGAGCGCATCGCGTACCTCCTCGATAACTTCTATTTTCTTCGCACCGGTTTGCTGTATTAAGGAAACCCTGTCACCGACTTGTGTGCCGGCTTTGGCTATAATCTCTCCTGTCTCCACATCCGCAACCGGTTCCACCACCCACATAGCCGGCGTAAGTTGCGCCATCGAAACAGTCTTGGTGGGGTAAAACAAACGAATGATTTGCGCGGTAGTGCCGTACTCCGGGCTTATTGCCCGTAGAAAAATGGTCGCAGGTATCTTGCTGGACTGGTCAATTTTGACAACCAATACATCTTTGCGGGTTACACTTATCTCTATCCAGCTGCCCCTTTCGGGGATAATCCTGCCCCCGTGCAGTACTCTATCACCTTCCTTACTCTCGATAAGAAAATCAACACCGGGACTTCGATGCAGTTGGCTTACTATGGCACGTTCGGCACCGCTAAAAATAAATTCTCCGCCGCCTATCATGACCGGCATCTCACCAAGGTACACAGACTGCTCAGCTAAATCTTCGCCCTCTTTGGTACGTAATCTACAACAGATTTTTAATGGATACCCGTAGGTCAAGCGCAACTGACGGCATTCGTTGGGTGCATAGCGAGGTTTCTCTAATTCATAATAAAGATACTCCAAATGCATCGATTTGTCGTAGTTCACGATAGGAAATATCTCACGAAACAAACTTTCAAGCCCGATGTTCTTCCTTCTGGTTGGTGTCACCTCCGCCTGCAAAAAACGCTCATAACTTTTTTTCTGTATCGCAACCAGGTCCGGAATTTCAACTGCATCCCGGACTATTCCAAAATTACGGACGGCTTGTGAAACCATTTGACCTCCCTTTAACTGCACTTGGAGTTTCGTTTCTCGCCTGTTATTTTAAAACTGGCCTTCATTTATTACGTTAATTCGACCACTGCACCTACAGCTTCAAGCTTTTCTCTGGCAGCTTCGGCATCGGCTTTGCTCAGGCCTTCTTTGACCGGCTTGGGAGCGCCGTCTACAAGGTCTTTAGCTTCTTTCAAACCAAGGCCAGTCAAAGCCCTCACTTCCTTGATAACCTGAATCTTCTTGTCGCCTACCGCCTTCAAAACTACATTAAAGCTGGTTTTTTCTTCCTTTTGTTCTGCCTGACCCTGTGCAGTAGGACCTGCCATAACTACAGCACCACTGGCAGCAGGCTCAATACCATATTCCTCCTTGAGATAATCGCCAAGCTCTTTGGCCTGCATCAATGTAAGGCCGACTATCTTGTCACCAAGCTTCTTAATCTCGCTGCTCCATTTCTTGGCCTCTTTAGTCTCCTTAGTCTTTTTCGGCCCCTTCGCTTCCTCTTTCACTTCCTGCTTTGTTGCTGTTTCTTCAGTCTTTCCCGTTTCTTTTGTCGCTTCTTCTGCCATCTCTGTTAACTCCTATTAACTATCGCCCAGTGATAGCCGAGACTACGCTGTCTCGTTTAACCCATATAGGGGCAGCCACTCAGGCAACCATATCCTGCATCTAAATTTACGCCGCTTGCTTTTCAGCCCTTTCCACGATGGTTTCTATACAACCCGCTATAACGCTCACAGTAGCACCAAAAGCAGCAACTAACCTTGTCCCGGGTGATTGTGCTAATACGGCTATTCTGCCCTGCAACTCTGCTCGCGTTGGCATCTTTGAAAGACCTTTTGCCGGCTCGGCGTCCATCACCGAACCATCCAGAAAGGCCCCTTTAATCTCCATTGCCGGAATTTTTTTGCCGTACTCAACTACCTCTTTTGCAATCTCAACTATGCTGTCCCCTCCGTAAGCAATCGTGCATGCGCCACTAAACAAAGCTGCTGCCGGTTCCATCTGGCGATTACACAACGCTTTTTTAAACAGCGAATTCTTCACCACTAACATTCTAATGCCTTTTTCCTTCAACTGACCGCGTATCAGGTTTGTATCAACTCCTCCGACACCTACTGTGCTGATAACCAAAAAATCCTTGATGCTCTCGCCGTCAATTTTCTTTTCCAGTTCCGACTGCAGCAATTCTTTTACATATTTACTCATCTTTCCACCTTCAATTTCAAAGGTCAACCGCAAGCACTCTTGTGCTTCCGCTTTAAACGCCGACTAATATGCCAGGACTCATCGTCGCTGATATACACATCTTCTTGATGTATGTACCCTTAGTCGACGACGGCTTAATTCTCCTTATATGAGATAGTAACGCCTCGATATTACCAACAAGTTTTTCTGTATCGAAACTCTGCTTGCCTACTATTACGTGAACGTTCCCACCGGCATCATTCTTAAACTCGACCTTCCCTGCCGCAAACTCTCTAACTGCGGTCGCGACATCCGCGGTAACCGTGCCGTTTTTGGGTGATGGCATCTTGCCCTGCGGACCAAGTATTCGGCCAAGTTTACCTACCTTGCCCATTACTTTCGGTGAGGCAATCGCCACATCGAAATCCATCCAGCCGTCAGAAACCTTTTTTATCAATTCATCACTCCCGACCTCAATGGCCCCGGCCGCTCGCGCCGCCTCAATATCCCTGTCATCACAGAAAGCAATAACCCTTTTCTGCTTACCTATCCCGTGAGGTAAAGATATAGAGCCGCGAACCAGCTGGTCGGCCTGTTTCGTGTCAATACCAAGATGCAGAACACATTCTACACTCTGGTCAAACTTCACCGATTTGAACGATTTCACCTTTTCGACCGCTTCGGTCAGGCTTACAGGTTCCTTGCTCACCTGCTCCAATTCCTTTTTGTACCTTTTGCCTTTACTCATTCTTTGTATCCAGTTCCTCACTTGATGCCTCATTAGATACCACCTCAATACCCATACTTCGGGCGGTACCTTCAATAATTTTTTCGGCCTGCTCCAAATTATGTGCATTCAAATCCTGTAGCTTGGTCTCAGCAATCTTACGCACCTGTTCAGGAGTTACCTTCCCAACTTTTTCTTTATTAGGGACTCCACTCCCCTTCGCAATTTCTGCCGCCTGTTTCAGTAAAACTGCCGCCGGCGGACTTTTTACCTCGAAGCTGAAACTTTTATCCTTATACAGGGTTATTACAACCGGCACTATCGTTCCGTTAAGCTCTTTGGTTCGCTCGTTGAACTGTGAAACGAACTGGCCGATATTTACTCCGTGCTGACCCAGCGCTGGTCCTATCGGAGGCGCCGGTGTTGCCTGTCCGCCGGGCGCCTGTAACTTAATCTTTACTGCCACTTCTTTGGCCATTCTTTGCCCTTAATTCCTCAACTCAAATCTACAATTACAATTTCTCTATTTGCCAATACTCTATATCCAAAGGCGTGCTTCGGCCGAACACCGGAACAATCACCTTTACGATGCCTCTGTCAGAATCAATCGAATCGACCGTGCCTTCAAAATTCTCAAAAGCTCCTTCCCGAATTTTAATCATGTCGCCCTTCTTAAACTCAACCTTGATGCTTGGTGCCTCCTCCGGCTTCTCCGCCTCTAAAAGCATCTTGGCCACATCTGTATCGCGCATCGGGGTAGGCATTCCTTCAGTGCCGATAAAGTCTCCAACTCCGGAAGTTTCCTTGATTATGAACCATGCTCTTTCAGGGACTCGGCCGTCCGGCATCGGCTCCATTTCCATAAAAACATAACCGGGATAAAGTTTCCGACGATGAACTGTTTGCTTGCCACCTCGGACTCTCTTAACCTGCTCAACAGGAACTTCTATCCTGCCTACGATATCGCGCAAATCATCCCTCTGCACCCTCTGCAAAAGTGCCTCTTTAACTTGCATCTCTTTATTCGCTGCAACTCGCAATACATACCACTGCATAAAAATGTCTGCCAATAAAAATCCGACCGGTCCGGTTAATCCTAAATACCAAAAATCTCGGAAAAAAAGAGCTTAAATCCTAAATCTGCAGTCCCAAGCAGTACCGCCATAATAACCACAAGCAAAATAACGATAAATGTCGAAACTGCTATTTCCTTTCTGCTTGACCAGCTGACCTTTTTCATCTCGCCCTCAGCGGCAATCAGAAAATCCGCTACCAAAGGTTTATTTGACAACCAGAAAATCATAAGTGCAAATCCGGCAAATAAGCCTACGGGAACCATTGTTGCCACCCACAACCCCAAGTCTGCACCTTCTAACTTACTATATAGTAGTAGGCATCCCAACGCTACAACTATTAAAATGCCGAAAGCACTCAACAGCCTTGTATTCTTAGCTTGATTGCGCTTATAAATATTAAACGCCATTTCTGCAATCCCCTTTGACTTCACATCCTTACCAAATAATCTTAAATAACTTCTAACAAACAGGCCAGGGAGGCCTCGAACCCCCAACCTTCGGTTTTGGAGACCGACGCTC
>CAZDQP010000029.1:0-22211 GCA_964507485.1 uncultured Pirellulales bacterium
GTTGAGCCAGGTCAATGTGCCGGTCATAGGCGTCAACCTCGGCAAACTCGGTTTCCTCACCGAATTCAGTCTCACCGAGCTTAAGGAATTTTTTCCCTCTTTGACTTCACGAAATCTGCGCATAGAGAAACGAATGATGCTCAGATGTGAAATTTTCAATAATGGAAGGGAAAAATTCTCATCAGCGGCAATCAATGATGTTTTTATCACAGCCGGCCCCCCCTTCAGAATGATTGAGTTGAAAATGTCGGTCGATGGTCAGTCCGCTATAGACGGATTAGTGAGCGACGGTCTTATAATTTCCACGCCCACCGGCTCGACGGCTTATAATCTGTCCGCGGCGGGGCCGATACTTGCTGCAAATATGCAGGCAATGGTCATTACCCCTATTTGCCCACATTCACTTAGCTTCAGACCGGTTGTTATAAATGCCGATAGCAAAGTCGAAGTCTTTGGAATTAATCTCAACGAAGGAACTACTGTTTCCATCGATGGCCAGATTTCCTCAAAACTATCGATTGGTGATGTAGTAAAGATTGAGAGGAATAAAGGTGATTTTCTCGTCGTGAATAACCCAGTTAGGACACACTGGGACACTTTGGCCACCAAACTTAGTTGGGCGGAAAAACCGAAATATAAGAAAAACACCGCTTTATAACGACCTGTAAAATGCCGATTAAACGGTATAACGGTTTGATTGTTGAATTTGTGAACATAGTTCGGAGCTTGGTAGTATTTAATATTATTATGGAAAAGCTGGGAGCATATATCGTTATTTTTTTGATATTTCTAACCGCTTTTTCTGAAGCTGGCTGGGCTATTGACAATTATCCAACCTCGATGCCTGTGAGTTTTCAACAGGACGGTCTCGTTCGCACTCCTAATCCTATTGACAATACCAGCAGTCTCTTGGTTACTGGGAATGTCAGGGGCGGCAGCTACTTTCGTGGAGTAGTGCCTTATAGTTCCCCCACATATTTTAGTGGCGCGCTTGCTTCGTCATCACTCGATCCTTTTTTAAGAGGTTCGGCCGGCGCGGAATATTTTGGCCGTTACAGCCGTTACTCCAGTTATACCTTTGGATATAGTCCGTATTATTCCCAGACTCAGACGGTAACAACTATAAATCCCGGCTCCTCAAGTATAATTACTCCGCCGACAGCGGACTTCGATGGTTATATTTTTCAGTCTGACATTATGGGGACGTCACCATTGCAGCGCGATGCAGTGCTTGACATCACACTTGCAATGCCTTCAGAACGATTGAGACCGTTATCGATGACACCGAAAGAAATGGAGAAGCTAATTGCCTCTGAAATCGCCGAGTTATCTTCGGCTAAACAGTATGACCGGCAGTACGAGACGTCGACGAAGCAATTTAAGAGCGAATTAGACCAGGCAGGTGACGATATTACTGACCTTATGAGAAAACCAGACGATTTGGGAATCTCTTTATTGTCCCCCGCTGCAGAGAAACTGGACAGCAATTTGCCTGCGACGGAGTGGTGGCTTGAAACACCCGCCCGGGAGCGAAAGCAGCAGGCCGAAGAAGAAACTGCCGAAGTATCGTCTAATGTATATTGGTTGCTGGAGCCGAATGAACCGCTTGATGTTTATGAACAGATGAAACAGCAACTCGATAGTTCGAAGGAAGAAATTATACCGGTTGCACAGCAGGACCAGAATACTGTTGAGGGTAGCGAAAAACCAGATTTAGAACAAATGTGGCAAAGAACTTCGGAGTTTTCCGAGGAACGGCCGAAACGTTCTCAGACTGAAGAGTTTGCTGAGAATAAGTTGTTTGCTGCTGCAAAAGCCAAAGCTGCTTTGGGCTCGTTTGATACTTTTGCCTCTTTTTCAGAAGACAAATTCAATCAATATATGCGGGCGGCTGAACAATATCTTAAGCAGGGCAAGTACTATCGCGCTGCAGACGCCTATACCCTTGCATCTATTTACAAACCGGACGATCCTCTTGCCTATGCCGGAAAGAGTCACGCCCTGTTCGCCTCAGGCGAATATATGAGCAGTGCCCTCTTCCTTTCCAGGGCCTTACGAATTTTCCCGGAGTATGCCGGATTTAAAATTGACCTTGTGGCTATGGTTGGTGACAGGGACAAGCTCGAAGGTCGTGTGGTCGATGTTGAAGAGTGGCTTCGTATGAGCGGTGCTCCCGAGTTGGAATTTTTACTCGCTTATGTTTATTACCGGATGGACAGGCTAAAGAAGGCCAAAGGGGCAATCAGCGCCGCTTATGAAAAAATGCCTGAGGCGCCCGCCGTCCTCGCTCTTAAAAAAGCTATCGAAGCTAACCAAACGTCGGGAGGATTCAACTCGTTGCGCATAACGAAGTAACGCATCGTAAAAGTAAAGGGAAAAAATTATTCGCTTTACACTGTTTTCATCTACAGTTTTTATACTCTCTCAATGATAAGAGCTGATACACCTTTAGATATACAGAAAGTTTTTGCCTCAGATGGAGTTATTGCGCAATCTTTTGTTGGTTTTGAGAACCGCCCTCAGCAGGTGCGGATGGCCTGTGAAGTTAAAAATGCTTTTGAGCAGCATCGACACTTGGTTGCAGAGGCCGGAACAGGTATTGGAAAAAGCTTCGCATATCTTGTCCCAGCAATAGAATTGCTGCAAAAGAAAAAGGCAAAGGTCCTCGTCAGCACCTTTACTATTACCCTTCAGGAGCAGTTAATCAATAAAGATATCCCTTTTCTGGCCAGGTATCTGCCCCTGACATTTACTGCTGTTCTGGCAAAAGGCAGAGGAAATTACCTCTGCAGACGCCGGCTTGAATTTGCAGTGCGCAGACAGGTGACAATGTTTGACAACTTCGGCTCCACCCTCGCAGTAATAAGGCAATGGGCCAGTCAGACAGAGGACGGCTCGCTGAGCGACATTCCTGTTCTGCCTAAAATCCATATTTGGGATGCCGTCAAAAGTGAGCACGGTAACTGCCGCGGCAGGAAATGTGCACACTACCATCATTGTTTCTACTGGCGGGCCAGACGGCGATTGGATAACGCTGATATTATCGTCGCAAACCACGCCCTGATGTTTAGCGACCTTGTGCTTAAGTCGCGGGGGGCGTCGGTTTTGCCGGATTATAAATATATCGTTATCGATGAGGCCCACAATATCGAGCATGTCGCAGAAGACCATTTCGGAATCAATATCAGCAATTACAAGGTCAAGTCTATCCTCGATGCGCTTTACAACCCGAGGACTCGTAAAGGGCTTTTAATTTATATCAATGCACACAAAGCTATTGATATAGTTGCTTTGATTACCGGGGAAGCGCGAAAATTCTTCAGTCAGGTTAACAAATGGTTTGAGCAGACAAAGAACGAAACCTCCGGAAGATGTTATAGAAATTTTGTCGATGATAACATATCGGGGCATTTGAAAAATCTGTACGCTGAATTGATGGCCTTGGTAAAAACATGCAGAGACGTCGATGAAAAATTTGAGGTAATACGGCTCGCCGACCGCTGCTCGGCTCTGATACAGGATTTGGATTCCTTCTTGGTTCAGCAGCGGGACGATTTCGTCTACTGGGTTGAGCCCCCTGCCTTCGCCGGAGGTGCTACGCGATTGAGAAGCGCACCCTTGAATGTTGGCCCTGATGTGAAGAGATGTTTATTTGACAGGTATGAATCGGTGATAATGACCAGTGCCACCTTGAGTAGCGGCTCAGCTTCAGATGAAAAAAGTGGCTTTGAGTTCTTTACCGGCCGCGTCGGCTTGGATGATTTTAGAGCCCTTAAACTTGGCTCACCGTTCGATTATACCACGCAGGTCACCCTCTATATCGAGAAAGACCTCCCCGACCCTAATGACCCCGCTTTCATCGAGTCGGCTTCTCACGCCGTAAGCGAATATGTGAAAAAAACACAAGGTAGGGCTTTCGTTCTTTTTACAAGCTACGAAATGCTTGAATCAGTTGCTCTGAAATGCGCTGATTCATTGGCCAAAAATGGCATCCGGTTGTTGCAGCAGGGTGCAGAGTTTGACAGGACCGCTCTTTTAAAGCATTTTAAGACCGAAGATAAATGTGTCCTGTTCGGCACCGACAGCTTCTGGCAGGGTGTTGATGTGCCCGGCCCGGCGCTTAGCAACGTCATTATTGTTCGACTCCCCTTTGCTGTTCCTGACCAGCCGTTGATTGCTGGTCGCCTCGAACAGATAAAACAACTCGGTGGTGTCCCTTTTACCGACTATCAGTTGCCTTCCGCAATACTTAAGTTCAAGCAGGGCTTCGGACGCCTAATCCGAAGCAAAACAGATACCGGAATCATCGTTGTCTTGGACTCTCGCATAATCAACAAACGTTACGGCCAAAAGTTCCTCGAGGCTCTCCCAAACTGCAAAATTGAAATCGTTTCTTATTCTGTTTGATTATATGTATTATTTGTCGGGAATTCTTATACGCAGTTTGCATTTCGGGCATTTGCCAATTTTCCCGCTGTATTTTACTGGTACCTTGAATCTTTTGCCGCAAGAGCAGGTGAAATGTATAAATTCTTCTTTTGGTATTTTGGGCTCTAACGGTATAGTTGCGGGCTTGGCAGGTTCGGCCGTGGCCTCTTCGGTTCCCTCTAAGTCTTTCTCTGTAGTGTCCGGATATGTGGTGTTATGAAGCGTAGATTCGTATTCAGCTGCACTTTTTCTTCCCGAAATAAGTTGCAGAAGAGATTTCTCATAACGTTCTTCCATTACCACTAACTTCAATTTCAGCATCAATATTGTCAGAACAAACCCTCCTACAAAACCTCCTAAATGTGCGAAGTATGCAACTCTCCCACCGCCGTCCATCGCTCCCCATATGTCGAATGCTATCCAGAACAAAATCATCCAGATACTGCTTACACTAAATTCTTTTACATGAGGGATAAGGAGAAACCATAATACAAGATAGCAGGTTATCTCATTTTCAGGAAATAATACTAAATACATTCCAACGACGCCGTATATGGCCCCGCTTGCTCCGAGTGCGCTGCCCCCGGTGAATACCAGGTGGGCAATCCCGGCAATAACGCCGAGACCTAAGTAAATTAAAAGATAACGAAAATTACCTATCTTGGCGCAAACAGCATTACCGAATATCCACAGGAAAAGCATATTACCTAAAAGGTGAAGAATGCCACCGTGCAGCCAGATATGCCCGAATAAACCTTTTATATTCCATCCGTATAAGATGAAAGGTCTTACTTTCCCAAAGACAAAATATTTTTCGAGCATTCTTTTTTTAATAAGGTCATCTTTGGATGGAGCAAGTGAACTTATAGAGGTGGTCCTCTTGGAGTTCTCGAGGGTCTTTTCGGCCGACTCTTCTATCTCCTTAAGTTGTTGCTCATCAACCCCGAGTTCTTTAGCCACATCTTCGACCGAGCGGTCTGCGCAATCCATAATCTTCGCTGGCAGTTCCCTCTCCCGTACTTCCACGCTTATCGTCTGGAGTACAAAGGCCGTAATTGCCCCTGCAATTATTAACCAGTTGATAAAGGGCCTGCGGTCCTGCGGCACGTCAACTTGCCATGGTATTATCAAACTGTTTCTCCCTGTCAAACAGTCATATTGGGTAATCTCTATTTTACCAAATTCCATGGCCAATCGCAACGGTTAATTAAGTACCGCTGGACAATCTTCAGATGGCCTTGCTTTTACTGTTTGACTCTGTCCCCGCTATACCGTAGAATCTTTGACTTAAAGCTGGTGTTTATTGCAGCGAGGTAAGGTATGCATATAAAATTACATTTTCTCGGTGCCGCTCAGAACGTCACCGGTTCACGCCATATGCTCGAAGCCAATGGTGTTCGCATTCTTATAGACTGCGGCCTTTATCAGGAGCGACACTTCAGAGAAAGAAACTGGGAACCTTTTCCAGTACCGCCGGATAGTATCAATGCTGTTCTTTTGACCCATGCCCATCTTGACCATTGCGGCCTGTTGCCCAAGCTCGTTAAAGAAGGTTTCAAAGGGAAAATTTATTGCACCGTTGCCACCGCGGAGATTGCGCAGATTATCCTTTTGGATTCGGCCAAAATACAGGAAGAAGATGCCGAGCATAAAAGAAAGAGACATGCTAAGCAGGGTCGAAAAGGGCCCTATCCCGAAGTCCCTCTTTATACCACCGAAGATGCTCAGGCTTGTTTTCCGCTTTTCTCGCCCCTCGAATACAGAGAAGCTGTCAATCTTGGCGATGGCATTGAAGCCACTTTTTATGATGCCGGTCACGTCCTCGGCTCTTCTATAATTAGGGCCAAGGTGCGCCAGAATGGCCAGGAAAGGATTATTTTATTTTCAGGTGATATTGGCAGACCCGACAGGCCTATCGTATGTGACCCGACTGTTTTTGATACCGCCGATTATATCCTCATTGAATCAACTTATGGCGACAGGGTACACGAGCAAACCAGTGACGTGAAAAAAAAGATGGGCGATGTGATAAACTCAACGAAGAATGCCGGTGGTAACATTATCGTTCCCAGCTTTGCCCTCGAACGCTCGCAGGAGGTCTTGTATTATATAAATGAATTACTGCTCGAAAAGACAATATCACCGCTGAAAATTTTCCTGGATAGCCCGATGGCTTCAAGGATTACAAAAGTTTTTCAAAATCACCCCGAGTTGTTTGATGAGCAAATGTCTGATTTTATTAGCAAATTAAAATCACCCTTTAATTTGCCTGACCTGGAAATGGCTGGAAAGGCCGAAGAATCAAAAGCGATTAACGATATCAAAGGAACTATTATGGTTATAGCAGGCTCGGGTATGTGCACCGGCGGCAGAATAAAATATCACCTCGTCAACAATATCTCCAGCCCGGAAAACACCATAATGTTTGTCGGTTATCAGGCCGTAGGAACTCTCGGAAGACAAATCGTTGACGGTGCGGAAAAAGTACGAATACTCGGAGAGGACCGCTTGGTAAAAGCCAGAATCGTCCGGATTCACGGATTTTCAGCGCACGCCGACAGAGATGAGTTGCTGAAATGGCTCAAAGAGTTGAAATCTCCTCCTCGAAAGGTTTTTGTAGTACACGGCGAAACCGAAAGCGCATCTAATTTTGGCGATTACCTCAGGGACCAAACCTCTTGGGACATCTCTGTCCCCGCTTATAAAGACGAAGTTATCCTTGATTGATGTTCACTTAACACTGGCAGAGGTTTGTCCCCTGCAGATACAACAGTAACCGGCGCGATTTTTTCCAGCTCCTCTTTAAGCTTATCTGCTTCTCCGACAACGACTATTACCAGCTTGTCCGGCTCTAATGTATTCTGGGCTAAGCGTTCACAATCTGTCTGTTTGGCCTTCGCAATCCCGCTGAGCAGTCTCTCAAGATAGTCATCCCCGAGTCCCTGCGATTCAATCAGCCACAAGTCACTCGCGACCTGTTGTGGTATCTCTCGGCCCCTCACAAAGCTGCCGAGTATATACGATTGGCTGTCCTCAAGTTCCTTTTCACTTGGTCCTTCAGTTTTCAGTCGTTCGATTTCTTCGAGCGCCGCACGAACCGCATCCGCTGTTGATTCTGTTTTGCTGAAAGTATTGACCTCGAATTTTCCCGCAAAGCGATTGGCTATATAACTGCCCCAGACGCCGTATGTTAGTCCTTTTTCCACGCGAATACTCTTGTTTAGCCGGCTGTCAAAGCCCCATCCGAAATAGTTGCTCACTAATCTGCTCACAAAATATCTCTCGTTGTGCCGCGTGATGCCGAGTTGACCGACACGAATCTGGCTTTGTGTACTTCCCGGCCGGTCCACTAAATATATGTGAGTCGATGTTATTGCATCCGGCTCGGGTATTTTTATATCAGGCTGTTCTCCGGAGACCTCCCAGTCTCCGAATGTTTTCTCCGCCAGTTTGAACGCTTCCTTTTCACCGATATCTCCCGAAAATATTAGTACTGCCGTATCAGGCCTTGCAAACTTACTCCACCATTCCTTCAAATCTTCAATCACCAGCGCATTAACGTCCTCAACCTCGCCAGTCGCCGTCCGCGAATACGGATGTCCGTCGTATAGTCTCCGCCGAAATTCCCTGTCCGCTATGTATTCCGGCTCCGCGGATGCAACCGCCAGCGACGTGAGGACTTGTTCACGCAACTTCACAAACTCTTCTTCAGGGAAAGTCGGTGTCAGAACTACCTCACCGAGCAGTTCCATCGCTCGTCCGACATATTCTGTCAGGCAGCCGACATTGACTGTGCCGGTGTCTATATCAGCCGACCCGGAAAGGCTGATTGCGTACGTCTCCAGCTCGTCCGCCAGTTTGCCCTCGCTGTGTTTGCTTGTCCCCTTAACGAGCATCTTCATTGTCATTGATGCTGTCCCCGGCTTGCTCTCCGTCCATGCCCCATATAAAAACCCAAGTTGAATACTCACAAAAGGAACCTCGTGATTCGGCACCACAAGTACCTTCAAACCATTCTTTAATTTTTTACTGCTGTACTTCGGCGTTATCTTTGCCGCCGAAATCTTCGCAACCGGTGCTTCCTTCGGCCAGTCGCTCCTGCGCTCAAGTCCTCCCCGTCCTGGTTTCGGTGAGACCTTCTCCGGCTCTGCTGTGATAGGTGCATCCTCTTCCTTTGCTATACCGAGGATACTGCTTGCTGCACCGGGCAGGTTCCGGTTAACTTTAACCTCTAGGGCACTGTCGTCCGTTAAATACTTATTTGCCACCCGTTGAATGTCGGCCGCTGTCACCTTTCGTATATCATCCATCTGCTTATTAACTTGCGAAACGTCCCCGTATATGACCGCGGCATTGCCTAACATCCTAGCTTTGCTCTCAATCCGCAGATTCCCTGTCACCATTTCCCGCAGCATCTGGTTTTTCGCCTTCATCAACTCTCGCTCGCTCACCTCTTCTGTTCGCAGCCGGGAAATATGTCTCTCGATAATCTCAAGGACACTGTCCGCATCTGACCCGAAAGGAGGCATTACCGCTCCTGCCCCGAACAACCCATCCTGCTCAAGAGACCACGATATCGCCCCCGCATTCACGGCCAGTTGTTTCTCTGCAACCAGTTCGCGGTACAACCTGCTGCTCTTGCCCCCTCCTAAAATCTCCGTCAAAAGGTCAACCGCTATCGAATCCTTATGATTGGCTGGAACCGTTCGATACACCACCCCTGTCGCGGGCGCAGGGGCATTCTCTTCTTCGATTTTTACCGTTCGCTTCCCCCTTGGCTCCGGCTCCCGAACAGCGACCCTCGTTGGCTCATTGTAGCGAGGTATCCATCCGAAGTAACGCTTTGCCAGTCGTTGCGCCTCCTTGTGTTTTACTGCGCCGACTATAATCAGCGTCGCATTACTCGGCACGTAATACTTTGTCCAGAAATCCCGCAGCTCTTGAACCGATGACGCACGAAGATGCGGTATCTTTCCTATCGGCAGCCAGCGATACGGATGGACCTTAAAAATCTCCGCCAGCAGCTTCTCGTACAGTGTCCCGTAAGTCTCATTCAGCCCCATCCGTCGTTCTTCCTCGACAACTTTCCGCTCCGTATCGAACGCCTCTTGGTCAATCTTCAAAAATGTCATCCGCTCCGCCTCAAGCCATAATACCAGTTCGAGCTGTTTCGCTGGTAGCGTCTCGAGATATACCGTCCTGTCGAATCCGGTATACCCGTTCGATGTCCCCCCTACGTTATGGATATAAGCGAAGTGGTCTGTCGGCCCGAGTTTGTCCGTCCCGCGGAACATCATATGCTCAAACATATGGGCGAATCCCTGCCTATCTGCCTGCTCGTCTTTTGACCCGACGTGATACCATAGCTGCACCGCTACTATCGGGCAGGAAAAGTCTTCTAAGGTTATAACTTCCAGCCCGTTTTCAAGCTCGGTGCGCCGATAATCGAATCGCCCTGTTTCCTTCTCGCACCCTACCCCGCCGAAAATCAGCGCAGCCGCCGCCAGAACAGCGAATAAGATTCTAACTCTCTTAAAATTCATCTTTGTCCTTCCTCATTGTTTGACTTCGTTTTTTACCGGTTTTTGTTCGATGTTTTTTTCTATTCGCTGAGTTTGACAGCAGTACCATAAACTAATAACTCAGCCGCACTGCCGACGACACTCGTTGTCATATAGCGAACATTGATTATGGCATCTGCTCCCATCAGCTTCGCTGCATTCATCATCCTGTTAACGGCCAGCGCGCGGGCGTTTCCCATCATCTCTGTATATTCGGTTAACTCACCGCCGAGAATCAGCCTGATTAGGGCCGACAAGTCCTTGCCCAGCCATATTGCATATACCGTATGGCCCTGCGCCAGGCCGAGGATTTTATGTATCTTCCGATGGGGAACTTCTGTAGAGTTCAATAACAAAATTCCCTCCTCAGATTCGGTGGCTAAAGAACCATCAATTAACGGCTTGATTTTCCTTTGCTCCACTGCCACCGTTGCGAGAACTACAAGAATACCGCCCAAAAGACTGAATATAGCTATCCGAAGCCACCACGGAACGACCGGGTCGTCAGCTACCATCACATGCCACGGCACACCAGCAAATATTACAACGAAAAGACCCAGCACAAATGCCAGCGAGCCAATTTGTCGTACTATTTTCATAATTCTACCTCTCGCCAATAAAATCTAGAATATTAGTTAACGCCTATAATAATAAGAGACCAGTTACGGATTGTCTTTTTCTTATTTTATGCTCCACCTCCCGTCATCGTTTGTAACAACCCACTTCCCGTCCCTTTTCTCAATTATAATCTCTTTAGATGCACCACCTTCTGGACCAGTATAGTAGCTGACATAGTAGCTTTTTTCATCTCTTTTCATTACATCAACAATAGCCACGACCTCATTTGTGCATTTTGAATAATAGCACAAATCTGCCCTCTTCTCTACGTTACTGATATTTTCGACTTCGAGCTTTAATCTATTAGTGTGAATAACCTTTCGTATCAAATCCGAGTTCTTATCATCTTTAGCTGCAATTAAATTGACCTTGTCACCTTGGACCTTCTTGATGAGAAACTCATAAGCGGCCTCCATTCTCTCAGATTCATCGGCCGCTTCTTCAGCGTTCTTTCTCACAGTAATTTTTATTGTACTGCAATTCAGCCCTTCGTACTCGCACCTAAATTCGTAGTCTCCTTCCTTCTGGAAAACGTAGGCTCTATATCCGCTTGCCTGCTCATAATACCATATACCCGTTGCGGTTAGCTCTATTACCTTTCCCTCCTCCAGCTTCCGTGGGGGCATCCGTCGCGGGTCGAGGCCCGTCGGCATCGAAATATACATTGGGATTATGCTCTTGTCCGGCTGTACAAGGGTACACGCAATAACGGTGAGCGTCGGACCAATCAGATTAACGTCTGCACGTGTATTGTTGTAGATGGTCACCTTTGGAGGAGGAAGCTTTTCCCCAATGGCAAACTTCGTTCGTTCCATCGAGCATACTAGTTCCAACTCCCCCTTGTCTGACTCCACGCAGCCATTGCGTCCCACTGTTGGTTCAGTATCTTTTTCCCACGCCGTCAACTCTCTGGCTAAATACATTCTTGTCCCGTCTTGAAAAATAAGCTCAGCGAGCCCCCCGGGCCTGACCATCCACCTGATGACCCTCCCGCTTTTAAGCCTGATTGTTCCTGTTCTGTCACCAAGTGCGACGTGGCTGTACCCGTGTTGCCAGTGTTCCTGCGAAACCTGATGCCATCTGCGCAGGACTTCTTCGATGTCGTCCCTTTCGACCTTGAAATCCTTGAAGTGGGCCCTTGCAGGAATCGGGTCGGCCTCGAACCCGATAATATCACCTGCTTTCGGACGTGCGGTACTAAAATTGCGCTCCTGTTCCACACCTTGCCCGGGAGCGGTTGAAACGGGCTTTTGTGCACATCCGCATACCAGCATAAAAATAAGCAGGCCGATATATAGAACTGTTTTCATAATATCACCTTGGAGCCATCGATAAATACATTCTAACCGCTCGCAAAATATCCTGAAATAATAAAATTTCACCGATTTGTCGGCTAAGACTCGCCCTGTTTTTACCGATATTATCTTATTGCAATTTTTCGAATTTAAGGAGTTGACCAGATGAGAGAGGAAATAAAAAATCAAACCGTGGATTTGATAGGCCCGGACCTTTTTGGCCTGCCGCTCGACACCGCTGTCTTGTTTTCGAATCACAAAAATATCTATAAACGGGGCGTGGAAAAACGCCAGCGAAAACTGCTCGCAAAAATATCTTTCATTCTACCCTTCCTCGACCCCGGCGAAAAAATCCTGCAAGTCACTACCGGATGCTCACCCGTTTCTATTATAGAGCAGCTCTTGACCGGCTGGATTGTCTTCTATCTGAAACGCGCCCTCTTTGTTTTCACAAATAAGCGGGTTTTACACATACCGACAAAGCAGGACTTCTCGTACCGCGACTCGATAGCCCAAATCCTTTACTCTGATTGTTACAGCATCTCCGTTGAACGCTCTATGCTTGTTGTTAAATATAAAAACGAAAAAAAGGAGAAATTTCCTTATATAGCTCGAAGAGAAAGAAAAAAACTCAAGGCCATCCTTAGAAATGCCCCTATCCAGGGTCTGCAGAGTGAAACGCCCGAAAGGAACCATCTTTGTCCTCGCTGCACTAACCCTCTCGAAAAAGATAATTTCATCTGTCCCCACTGCTCGCTTGAGTTTAAAAGTAAGGCACAGGCAAGGAAAATCTCAATCATTTTTCCCGGCGGCGGATACTTCTATACCCGCCATCCGTTCCTTGGATTCATCGACGCACTGACCGAATTTTATCTTTCAGTTGTTGTCCTTATCGCCCTGATAGCCGTGGTAGCAGGTTCTGCTGAATTGATACCCGGCCTGGTCTTTTTTGGTTTTTTACTGGCCATTGAAAAGGCCATTACAGTCTATCACTCTAACCATTTTGTGAAGGAGTTTATCCCCAAAGACCGTAATGTCGAGGTTTTTGTCGACTCGCCCCAGTCGCCGCCGCAGCCTGCCCCCGTTCGCGAGCCGGCGCCCGAAGAAATCCTCTCCGCCTCCTGGAATCAGTCGTAACCGCACACTGATATGTGCTAATCTCGAAAATATCTCGCCCCGTCAATTGCTGTGACGGGGCTTTTTTCTGCATTTTAATTGCTGTCCGCCGTTAATATTTATCCTAATCTGATTTGACATCCGCAAACGCCTGCCTATAATAATTACCCGACAAATAAGTGACTGATTAGGAGAGTGTTTCTTATGGAAAGTCAAATCACGGCCATTCAAAAACTTATCGATACGGTAATTGAGTTTTGTGTCAACTACAGCTTCCAGGTCATCGGTGCTCTCATAATTCTTCTCATCGGCCTTTTCGTCGCCAAATGGGTGGCTTCACTTGTCTTAAAGCTGTGCCGAAAGAAAGACCTTGATGTTACACTCGTCAACTTCCTGACCTCTTTCATTAAGGCATTGATTATTGGCTTGGCGATTGTGCTGGCTCTTGGAAAATTCGGCATAACCATCGCGCCGTTTATCGCCGCCATTGGTGCTCTTATTTTTGGTGCGACTTATGCGATACAGGGCCCTCTATCCAATTATTGTTCAGGTCTTATCATTATCCTCGGAAGGCCCTTTGTTTTAGGCGATGCCATCTCCGTCAAAGATGTTAACGGTGTTGTTAAAGATATTAAGCTCGCCTGTACAACCTTGGTCACCGAAGATGGAGTCAGGGTCACCATCCCCAATCGCCATATCGTTGGAGAAATCCTTTGGAATTCCAAAGGCCAGAGAATTATAGAAGCGTCCGTCGGCATAAGTTACGGCGATGACCCCGAAAAGGCCATCTCCGTTATTACAGAAACGCTGAAGACATTCTCCGATGTAGTTGATGAACCTGCCCCTCAGATTGGCGTCGATGAATTCGCCGACTCCTCCGTCAATATCGCCTTCAGATACTGGGTGCCGACCGGAAAATATTTTCAAACCAAATACGATGTCAATCTCGCTGTATTCAAGGCCCTCAAAGAAAACAAGATAACCATCCCGTTCCCGCAGCGCGACGTAAACATCGTGAAATCATAATTATATAGCTTTATTGCTTGAGACTGGATTGTTCCCCGAAACTGGGTGTTCGTTAATAAGCTCAGGCCTGTAATTATGATTTGTAAAGATGCCGTTAGATTCAGGAAAAATCCGCTCAATCAAGTGTTAAACGATGAACCAGAAAAAAATTTGGATCTTTTAGGAGGTAAACAAAATGCAAAATATTATAGATGAAATCTATAAATACCTGGCGACGTACGGATTAAGCGTCTTGGCTGCGGTTCTTATTTTTATCATAGGCCGTTGGCTTGCAAAGCTGATTTCAGCGCTCATTGGCAGGGGAATGACCAAGGCAAAAGTAGAAAAAACCTTGGTAACGTTCGTCCAGAATTTGTGCTATATCGCATTGCTGGTCTTTGTCATTATAGCCGCCCTCTCGAAGCTCGGTATTCAGACCGCTTCCTTTATCGCCGTTGTTGGTGCGGCCGGTTTGGCTGTGGGTTTGGCTTTGCAGGGTTCTTTGGCTAATTTTGCTTCCGGCGTGCTGATGCTCATATTCAAACCCTTCAAAGTAGGTGATTTTGTGGAAGTTGCTGGTGCAAAAGGGACCGTAAGAGAAATTCAGATTTTCAATACCGTCCTCGCCTCCCCCGATAACGTGAGGGTAATTGTTCCAAACGCTCAGGTAACAGGCGGCAATATTTTGAACTACACGGTCAATGGCACCAGGCGGGTTGATTTAGTCGTAGGAGTTTCTTACGAGGATGACCTCAAGAAAGCCAGTGATGTAATCGAGCAGGTTCTTGCTGGTGATGATAGAATTCTCAAAGACCCTCCTGCTACTGTTGCTGTCTCTGAACTTGGTGATAGCAGTGTCAATTTCGTTGTCCGTCCCTGGGTAAAAGCTGCAGATTATTGGGATGTCTATTTCGATGTAACTACAAAAGTCAAACTCAGTCTTGACCAGAACGGCATAACCATCCCCTTCCCGCAGCGAGATGTTCATATGATAAGCAGCGATAAATAAGCTGTTAATGCTTTTATTAAAGCGGTGTTTAATGAATAGAACCGAAAATAGTTTTTTGGGAGAATAGAACAATGAAGAATATAGGTAAATTAATACGCATTATTTTGTTGGTGATTATAGTATTAATTGTTTCCGTTGTAATTGTGGTTCACTTCTTGGGCAATAGTGCTTTGAAAGCGGCAATAGAAACCACAGCGACTAAGACCTTAAATGTCGGCGTTAGCATTGATGATATGGATTTTTCAATTTTAGGCGGAAGTGTTGGTTTTCAAAATCTTGTAATTAATAACCCCCCCGGCTACCAGCACGATAAATTGCTTGAAGTAGGTGATGCCCGGATTGCAGTTACCGTTGGCTCGCTTTTGAAGGATACCGTCAATGTAAAAGAGATTATGTTCGATGGCGTAAATGTGGTAATCGAACAAAAAGGAATTACAAACAATCTCCAGCAAGTAATTAATGCGCTGCCCAAAGCGGAGCAGAAGCCGCCTACCGAGGCTGAAGCCAAACCTGCTAAAAAACTTCATATAGATAATTTGGAAATTACTAATGTAACCGTCAAGGCAAAGCTGTTGCCTGTCCCCGGCAAAAAAGATACCGTAACACTTAAACTTAATCCTATCCGGATGACCGACCTGGGTAGTGACAACAAGATGGATTTGGCTAAATTGTCGGGCAAAGTCCTCTTGGCTATCGCCGCCGGAGTGGCGGAACAGGGTGCTGATGTATTACCTGATGATATGATAAATGGTATGAAGTCCACTTTGAGCAAAGCAAAAGAGTTGGGCAAAACCGCTGCTGAGGAAGGTAAAAAGCTTTTAGAAGAAGGCAAAGATGCGGGTAAGGAAATTACTGAAGGCTTAAAGGGCTTGTTCAAACCTTAGAAATAGAATTTCCTAACTGTTGTGGGTTTGCTGTTGCTGCCTCGGTAGCACTTCGCACTACACGATGCGAAAATATCGCCTCGCCATTCTATTTTTCAGGCAGCCGACTCAATCTTTGTCTGGACAAGCTCCGAATCACTGAAGTCCACTATAACGGCCGCCGCGCCAAAGGACTTCCCTAATACTTCTAACGTTTGTTTTGCTGAAGTCTGAACTTCAGACTGCATCTTTTCAACAAAATCCTTCGCCATTCGCCCCGCCTGTTGCTTGGCTTCTTCCTTAAGACGGTTCTTTGTCCCCTCATCAAATCCCGTGCCGAACGCCCTGTTCAATAGGTCGGGAACCAGCCACGGCAGAAATTTCGCGTTTTGCTCGTCGTAGAAATTTATGTCTCTGATATAAATATCGTAAAAACATTTCGGCATCCTCAGTCGGTATCTCCCGCCACCCTCGGCCTGTATAACAAAATCCGGGCTTTTCAGGTCATATCTGAAATTAATGTCGAACTCGAAAATTAGGGCCATTTTCTTGGTAGAGGCCAGCCACTGAAAATACTTTGTCCCCCATTCACCGAACCAGTGCTCTCTGGCGGTCACTATCTCTTTCGTAACAATCTTAAAAACTACTAACTCACCAACAGAACGAAGGTCATCGATAGAGCTGTATATCCGCGACTTCGGCCCTTGTTTCTTCTGTTTCGTTTTTGCCCGCCATGCAAAAACCAAAACACCAGCAATCGCAAATCCCAATATTGCTCCGGTTAGTACTTCTCCCATTTACTCTTACCTCCATTGAATACATATCACAGTCAATAAGTTTACTTGTTTAACTGTTCGACACATCCTTTGTATTTTCTCTGCCGAAATTTTACCCCATTTTCAAGTTTTATGCAATTTTTAAAGTGTTGCCTCTTGTTTTATGGTGAGCTTGTCGAACCACCCCTGTCAACGCTAAAGAATTACCCGCCGCTTGAAGTTCCGACAACACTAGAAAACACGAGGGCAAAAAGGAATAGAACCGCAATGATTATACCTATATTACGTCTAAGCGTTGTGTACATAGGACTCATATCCAACCGAAGGCAAACTGTTCCAATAATTTCTCCGTCGAGAACAACAGGTTTGAAGACACTTAGCAAGCTGCCATTAAAACTAAAGCCATTGTTCTGAAGCTCGTTTGGATGAGATTCCGTCGAAACATAATCACGATAGTAAACTGCAAAGAGCTTATTATCCCTCGTATAAACACCGCCAAAGACAATAGAAGGCTCCACGTGAAGGGTGCTTAGTGTCTCCTTTGCATCCTCTGCATCCTGGAAGGCCAGAGCTGCTTTGCAGTTTTCCGCTAATATTGCTGTCTGACTTGACAAAAATCTCACCATAGAATTGCGAAGTGTCCTTCGTTGCCAGATGATAAACACGACACTTGCTATGCATGCAAGCACAAAAACCACCATAAACTTATGTTTTACAGCCATCGTTTTTCCTTCTGATTCTTTATCGACGGTCTGATATATTGAGTTTAATGGCTATCAGCTTGGCAAATACATAAAACCGTGTGAAATGGCGTAAAACTTAAGGTTTATCGGCGGCCTCCGGCAGCACCGCGCCCAAGTGTTTAAAGACCCTATTTTACCTGTTTCTCTCGCGACAATTTCACTTCATTTTGTTTTTTATTCTTTTTCTTAAGCACTTCCTGAATTATTCCAAAAATAATTATACCCAGACCGCTAGTGCTTGCCATGAAGACGAGTATTCGCAACTGAGTAAGAGTTATGTAGAAATATGTTCCTTTGTAGTATATTCCAAATATATGTTTTGCATCGGATTGTTGTGGGCAGACTTCCGAAAGCATAATAAAAAAGAAACCAGACCCAAAAAAAAGGAACGTACATACAATAAATCCAATTTTTAGAATTCTTTCAACTTTCATTATCTCCACTGGCACTGCTGTTAATTTGCCGTTCTCCTGTCAAATTTAATAACCCCATTTTATCCTCAAATTATTTTCCCGCAATCTCAAAAGTCGATGTTAATTTAGACAACTTTCACCCAATCACCCTTTGTTAATCTAGGCAAATTTTCCTGTCGTCTGTAGTCAGGAGTTTGTTGTCTGTATAGTTTGCATTACATACCATTATTTTTTTGAATATTTGTGTATGTTTTTGGTATAGTTTGTGTACTGTTTGTGTATGGTTTTGGTACTATTTTGGTATTGTTTTGTATAAGTTTTGAACGTTTTTGAACGTTTGCCAATACAATAGCGCCGTTGTATCCTTTCGACGCATTTTACGAATTTTTTCCACAAATTCCTTTTTACCTAAATTGCCCATTTTTCCTGTTTTACCAGCGATTTGCGAACAACTACTAGTGGCCAAGCCACCCCCTTTTTCAGCACGTATACAACAATTTTTATTGGAATTGCCCCTGTAAAGCCGATTATTAATTCAGGGAAATACACTTTAATTTGTATGAAAGGTTTTACGTAAGTATTGTATAATCAAGTGCTTACAGCAGTAGAGGACAATTCGCTTCCCCGTGATATTGAGATGGTCGTTATACTCCTGATGTCCATCGGCACTGTTTTTGTGTTCTCCGCCGGTGTTAACATCGCTCAGGACATCGACTTACAGAGATTTTACGATTTCCCCGCCCTGCGCCAGCTCCTCTTTTTCCCCACCGCAATCTTTCTTCTTTTTACCATCTCTTTTTTCGATTATCGCCGTTTAGCTTTCACCAACGGCTGGTATAAATCTCCTCTTCCATATTTGTTAATCCTTAGTATAGTGTTACTTACACTCGTTTTATTCCCGCAGTTCGGCGCCGAAGTCAACCAGGCACGCCGTTGGCTTAGAATCCCCGCCGGCCCAATAACGATAAGTTTTCAGCCCTCCGAGCTGGCAAAATGGGTGCTCATCTTCTTTCTCGCTGCATTTTGTGATAAGTTCAGTTTTAGTATAAAGTTATATTGGAAAGGTTTTGTCCCGCTTTGCCTGCTCATAGCGCTCGTTGTTGGATTGATAATCACCGAAGATTTCGGCACAGCGGCATTTATATCGCTTTTGGCCTTTTTAATGCTGATAATTGCCGGTGTAAGATGGTGGCACGTTCTTACCCCCCTGCCGTTCGGCATAATTGCGTTTTGCTTCGCTCTGCTTCGCTCGCCCAGCCGACTGCAGCGAATCACCGCTTTTCTAAATCCGCAAAAATTGGCCGATTCTGCTAATTATCAGCCCAACCAGTCGCTGATTGCGCTCGGCTCCGGCGGGCTCTGGGGCAAAGGGCTCGGCAGGGGAATTTGCAAATATGGCCATTTGCCGGAAGATACAACCGATTTTATCTTTGCCATAATCGGTGAAGAGCTTGGATTCGTCGGGACCGTAGCGGTAATCGGGTTATTTATTATGTTTGTTTGGCTGGGAATTCTGGTGGTTGTTCGGTGCTGTGACAGTTTCGGCCGAATATTAGCCGCTGGAATTGTTTTGGCAATAGGCATCCAGGCAGCGCTGAATATCGGCGTGGTGACGGTCGTGCTTCCTACAAAGGGAATACCTCTGCCGTTTATAAGCGCCGGCGGAACGAGTATGCTGCTGTCGGCTGTTGCGGTTGGTGTGCTGCTTAATATTGCGAAACAATCCCCGAAACAGCTTTGAGGAGGAAATAAGTAATGGACAAAAAATGTTTTTTCTTTGCCGGTGGCGGGACGGGCGGACATATCTATCCGGCTATTGCAATAGCGGAAAGAATGCTCAAACTCGAACCAAAAACTAAAGTGCATTTTCTCTGCAGTACTCATACCATCGATATACGAATCCTTTCAAAAACCGCTTTCAAACATACAAGCCTGCCGGTCGAAAGGTTTTCCATCAAGCCGATAGAGTTAATTAACTTTTATAATTCGTTTGTAGAAAGTTTTCAGATTGCCAAAGAGACATTTGTTGAACATAAAAATGCTGTTGTAATCGGCGTAGGCGGTTTTGTATCGGGGCCGGCCTGTTTTGTTGCCCATAAGAACGAAGTCCCTATCATGCTTGTGAATGCTGATATTTTACCGGGGCGGGCAAATAAGATAATAGCACGCTGGGCGGACAAGATTTTCGTGCAGTTCGAGGATACCAGGCGATATTTCGGTAAGAATAGAGCGAAGGTGGATGTTGTCGGCTGTCCGCTGCGGGCCGAGTTCGACAGTCCGAGGCCGGAGAGTGCGATAGGGCAGCTTGGTCTTGAAAGAGAGAAGAAGATATTGCTTGTCACCGGGGCATCGAGCGGCTCTGAGAATATTAATGAAGCGATATGCTCGCTGTTGGAGAATCTGGGCGGTTTCGCAGAGCAATGGCAGATAGTTCATCTGGCGGGACGAGCGCACTTTGAAGAAGTGCAAAAGAGATATATCGGTGCGCAAATCAGCAATAAGGTCATAGACTATTTTGATAATATGCCGAGTTTGCTGTCGGCGGCGGATTTGGTGGTGGGCAGAAGCGGAGCGGTAAGTGTGGCTGAATATGCTGCGGCCGGTGTGCCGAGTATATGTGTGCCTTATCCATATCACAGAAACAAGCATCAGCGGTTGAACGCAAAGAAGCTTGTCGAGGCGGGCGCTGCGGTGATAGTGGACGACCGGCCGAGGCGAGGGGATACTGGTCAGCGGCTGTGGGTGGAGCTGGAGGAACTGATGAAAAACGAGGAGAAGCGGAAGAAAATGTCGGAGGGCTGCAAAGCGGTCGCAAATAAACAGGCGGCTTCCACAATCGCAGAGAAACTGCTGAAAGCAGCAGGCGTATAAAAGTCTCTGGTGGAATTTTCGGCCGCGCTGGGGGAGGGCAAACTCGCTGAAAATTGGGTTCGTTTGGGTTCGAATTGGGTTCGTTTTGCATAATTTGTTATTTTTGATTGATTGATTTTCCTGTTCATAATTTATAGAGAGTCTCCGCTGAGGTTTACGTCCGCCTTATTAAGAGGCGAGGTAAACTCCACTGTAAGATATAAAATATTTAGTCGTTTCTGACCCGGGCCTGCTGACCCCACGACCTTGCCCCCTATGGGGCATGCTTCCTGGGCGATTAGAAATCAAGCCCTTCTATAATTGGACGAACCTGCGCGTTTGATGCGAAAATTGTTTGGTTTTTGGGTGTGCGGTTTTGGCTAAGTCGTTAGAGGAAAAGGGATAAAAAAATTTTTAAAAAATGGATTTGGCGGACTCAACTACCTGCGCATTTGATTGATTTTGGGAGACAAATTAATCGTGTTGTGCTGCCGATAGGCCCTAATTGCTGGTGCAGCCGGAGGCCGCAACGAAGAAACGAAAAGTAGTTCGCTGAAAGCGAACATTAAAACAGTATCTGAGCAGAAGGCAGCACAAGCATGACAATCATTTATTTAACGGCAACAGATATACTCTCTCGCCCTCGGTTATTCAGTGAAGCGGTGACAAAGTGTTCTGGCGAGGCAGTCACAATTGGCGATTAAGTCTTTCACCAATTGCTTCGGGGTTTTCGCGCTTGGGGAAATGGAGATTGCCACTCTGCGCTGGCAATGACAATTTTAGATTGCTGTTGTTTCCGTGAGCAGCAATCGAGGATATACGCTTCGCTTCGAGAGCTTTTTTGATGTCAGCTAAATCTTTTTCTCTGCATTTTCTATTCTAAATTTATTATTCTATACTTTTCCCACTTTTCACCTTGTTTTTGATGGATTTTATGAAGATAATGACAGCTTCCTGCATAAAGGTCGACGAATCATGACAAGCGAAAAGGATGTTACGAAGCAAGACGCGCCAAATAAAAAGCCGTTAAAAACTGTTATGATTTTAGGCGGTATACTCTTACTCGGTCTGGCGCTGAGAGTATCGTATTTGCGGGAGATGACGAACGACCCGCGGTTTCGTTTTCCTTTGATGGACGACCGTTTTCACGACTACTGGGCCAGGGGATTAGCTGCCGGGGACTGGACAGTTGCTGAAAACCCTTTCTATTTCTCAGACCCCGAGATACGTACAAACCCTTATATTCGTCCGCCGGGCTACCCATTCTTTCTGGCGGGTGTATATTACATATCAAACTGTAGCCTGCTGGCTGCGAGGATTGTGCAAATGGGGGTGGGCCTGGTCAGTTGTATAATTGCCTTTTTTTTGGGCAGGCGACTGTTCGGACGTAACTGTGGTTTGGTGTTCGCCGCACTGATGTCAGTTTACTGGGTTTTCATTTATTTTGAGGGTGAGCTGCTGGCCCCGGTGCTGCTTGTCCTGCTGGGATTGCTTCTTATTTATGTTTTGAATTTATGGTACGACAGGCCTAAAA
>CAZDQP010000030.1:0-21353 GCA_964507485.1 uncultured Pirellulales bacterium
AGTTAATGCTGATCACGAAAATGTTACTATAAAAGTCCCAAAAGGCGCTCCTCATGCTGGGAGGCTGGTTCGATGTAGTTGTGTTAACATTCAGCTTGATCCTAAAACAAATATATCTATTCGAGCACGGTATGCATTCACGAATACTATATCCGATCAAGAAATCAGTACCCGACGAGGTCACTATGCGGCGGGCTCACAATTCGATCTTTTCGGAGATTTCAAATGGGTACGCTTCCATGGTGTAAAAGCAATGCAAAGTATACAGTGGGCGAAACGTTTAGATATTGGAGAGGCATTCAAATACACTTTGAAATTTAGAAAATATAAAGTGGACCATAATATAGTATTTGTATGTCCCTGGGATAAGTTTTCTGATCCACAAGACAAGTTTTCTGAACCACAAAAGGAATTCTTGGCCTTCTTGCGCACTTATCAGGCATTGAGGTGGTCTCCTTAAACAAACATTATAAGATATTGTTTCCAATTTTACATAAGGGTTTTCAACAATTGGGGGAATTTAATTGTGCTGCCGGAGGCCGTACCTAGGGCACATGCCCACAGGGCAGACAACCGGAAGAAAGCGTGAAATGTTTTGCTGTTGTACCTAAGGCACAAGCTTGGGCTTGCTTCCGGAAGCCGCAACGAGAAACCTTAGTATTACGTAGTCCACAGGACGAAGTAAATAGAAACAGGGGTCGAACTGGAGGATGCAACAGCAAGGGAAACGACCCGCCGGCACAGGTCCGGGGGCTAATCGTCACTTTACCAGCTTTGCGATTTGTTTGAATTTGGGGTGGTCTGCGGTTTTGAGCAGCTCGAAGAGGGCCATTTCGGTGCTGTAAATATTTATGCCGTTTGCGAGCATTTTAGATATTGCTATTTGTTTATTGTCGAGCGAGCGAGAAGATGTGGCGTCGGCAATCACGTTCGCGGTAAAGCCCCTATCTCGCAAGTCAGCGGCTGTTTGACAGATACAGACGTGGGTTTCTATGCCGGCCAGCAGTATTTGAGGACGATTAAAGTTCAGCTTTCTGATGAATTTAGCGTCGCCGCAGCAGCTAAAGCAGCTCTTGTCGATTGGCTCGTTGTCGGTGAGCAGCTCCGCAATCTCCGGGACGGTCGGGCCGAGGGCTTCCGGGCACTGCCGGCACCAAAGGATTGGAATATCGAGGATTTTGGCGGCCTTGATAAGGATTTGGATGTTCTTAAAGAGGGCATCGCAGTCGTACATAAGAGACGCGAGCTTGCCCTGGACATCGACAATCACCAGAGAGCACTTTGTAGTATCGAGCATTTATTATTCGCTGCCAGTAACAACAATAGTCAGAACAACTTTTTGTTCCGCTTCGGTTCCATCGGCAGTTTTTGTAACAGGTTTTTCGCTCGAAGTCAAGACCGGCTTTGGTATGGTTATCAGGCGCGGCGAGCCGCTTTCGGCGGCGGCCAGCACCTCTTTGCCCGGCGACAGCTCGGTCATATTGTTCATCACGGCGAAATACTTAGCCGCCTTGATTCGCGTTTCGACGTCGTCCTGTTTGGCGATTTCGACAATCTGCTCCGGGGCGACGGCGCCGATTACTATTTGTCCTTCGTCGGTATCGATAAACAGTGTTGCCGAGTCGAATTTGTCCCAAATCGTGCCTATATCGGCGAGCAGCGACCTTAAATTCTGCCTGCTGCAGAAGAGAGTAAACGATTTTCTCGGCCTGTCCGTGGCCGTTGCGGCCTGCTCGTCCGCAGGGATATTCAGCTCAATCGATTTGTTAATGAAAGCCAGCGCTTCGGAAGGGCTGCTGGTTTTCAATTCGAGTCTGCCGGTGAATTCTTCGGCGGGGACGGCGGCTTCGAGAGGTTTTTCGGCGACCGCGACTTCTATCGGCTGAACTGCTGTCGGCTGTTCAACGTAAACCGGCCTGGTAATAGGTGTCTCGGGAGCGAGTATCGAGTAAATCACCGCCGCCAAAACGCCCACCAGCGCGACCATAGCGGCTGCAGCGGTGAGCCGGCGGAACAGCAGGTGCTTGGTGCCATCGAGTTTGACTTGCTGCCGTCTTTCAATGATTGGCTGAACGGGGAGCTTATTTTCTTCAAGCGCGGTTTTGATGTTCCCCAGTAACTCCGGAGGCGCCTCGGTGTATGGTAAAGAGCTGACTAACATCCTGCAATTTTTGAGCTCCTGCAGGCGCTCGGCAATCTTTTTGTCGTTCTTCATCAATCGCTTGACCTGTGTTTTATGTCGGGCGTCCAGTTCCCCATCGATGTAGCTGTTCAGCAATTCATCAATATCTGGAATTTCGTTTGGTTTCATTATAAAACCGCCTCCAAAATTTCGCTCAGGTTGGTTCTGGCCCTGCTGAGCCGACTTCTTACCGTGCCTAACTTGATATTGAGCACTTCTGCAATCTGAGCGTAATTCATACCTTCAATGTCCCTTAAAACAACAACGGCTCTTTGGTCGTCGTCAAGTTTCATCAGGGCTTTTGCAATCAGCCCGCATAACTCCCTGTTCTGTGCCACGACGGAGGGCTCGGGCATGCTGGTGTCGGTCAAAAGGTTCTTCAATACCATTCTTGTATCGACGGTGCTTTTACTGTGCTCTTCGTCGAGGCTTTTAAGTCCCAGCTTGCTGTCTCTCTGGCAGTGGTTCAGTGTCAAATTGATGCCAATCCTAAAAGCCCAGGTGTAAAAGCTGCTTCTGCCTTCGAATTTACTAATGTTCTCTATTATTTTGACAAATGTGTCCTGTGTAAGTTCCGCGGCGTCATCAGGATTTGCACATATTCTTAATATGGCGTTGTATATCCGGTTCTGGTACTTGAGAATCAGTACTTCAGCGGCGGCGGAGTCGCCCTTCTGGTACTGACGAACCAATACGGCATCATCGATGCTGATTTTCGCGGCTTCGGGCACGCCTTTTTCTCCTTAATTAGACCAATAACAACCTAAAAGGTTCCTTTAAAGAACAGAATCAAGCTAAAAAGTGCAGGATATAATCGCAGATTAGCCCCTTTTGGTCAATTGAATTTAGTCTGTCAATTGAACTTGTCTATGCACTGATATAGATTGCCGTTGCATTTTGTTATAAAAACGCGGCGAAAAAGCCACACAAATAATACGAGTCCGTTAATGAGTGTGTTTTAGGGTAAATTCGGCGGAGATACGTTTGCCGTTCGGGTACAAAGATGTTATCTGTAATATGTAGTCTTTGTTGTTTTCCAGCTCGAGGGGCAAATTGAATTCGTAGGCCCTTAAGAAATCCTTCCAGTACTCGTTGTTTTTGGCGGCGTCATTCAAATCTATGTCCGGCCAGAGAAGGATTCTTTTGCCCTTTGGCTCGGCGGAGCGCGGAACTTTATCGTATAACTCGAAACGAAATGTAACCGGTGTTTTTATCTGGCAATCAAATGCGTCCAGTATGCTTACATAAGCTTTTATTTGTGGGGGATTTTGTCCGGCGCCATCGGCGGTGAATTCGGTCAATGGCATAATATCGATTTTTGCGGGGCCATATCCGGAGGGCTGATTAAAGTTGTTGTTGGTTGTAGAAGGCGGCTTGGTGGCTTCTGGTTCGCAACCTGCGCTTCCTAAGAGCAATAAAGATATCAGTACTGTTATAGCGATTGTTTTCATAGAACTATAAGTCCTCATCAAGTATATGGCCAAGGCGGTATTTTTTGGTCCTGAGATAGTCGATATTGTGCTTGCCGGGTTTGGCCTTTAATGGTATCTGCTCAATAATTTTTATGCCGTAAACTTCAAGGCGGTTTATTTTCTTCGGATTGTTGGTTAGTATTCGTATTTTCCTTAGTCCTAAGTCGCGACAGATTTGTGCACCAATTCCATAGTCCCGCTTGTCAGGTGAAAAGCCGAGTTTGAGATTGGCCTCAACAGTATCGAGTCCCTGTTCCTGAAGTTTGTAAGCCCGCAGCTTGTTGGTCAGGCCGATGCCTCTGCCTTCCTGCCTTAGGTAAATCAATGCTCCTTTTCCGGCCTTTTCAATCATCTCCATCGCGGTTACCAATTGATAGCCGCATTCGCACCTCTGCGAATGAAATAAGTCGCCCGTCATACATTCCGAATGCACCCTGACCAAGATGGGTTCTGTCTGTTCGACAGGTGTGCCGTTTTCGTCAAGCTCACCGATGCCACCTTTGCATAATGCCAAATGCGGTTCCGAAGAGGTTATGCTCTGGTAGGCGATGAGTTTGAATTCTCCGTAGTCGGTAGGTAAAGTGACATGCTCGATTCGTTTGATTTGGCTTTCGCGCTGGAGGCGGTATTCCACGAGTTTTGCAATTGAAGCAATTTTAAGTTTGTGTTTTTCGCAGAAGTCGAGCAGCTGCGGCACTCTTGCCATTGAGCCGTCTTCGTTCATAATTTCACAGATGACTCCAGCCGGTTTTAAGCCCGCCAACCGAGCGAGGTCAACTGCCCCTTCGGTCTGGCCGGCGCGGACTAATACGCCGCCTTTACGCGCGCGGAGCGGAAATATATGGCCGGGGCGAACGAGGGAATTGGGTTTAGAATTATCATCAATTGCAACCTGAATAGTTTTTGCTCTGTCTGCTGCGCTGATGCCGGTACTTACACCATCGGCGGCGTCAATGCTGACTGTAAAGGCGGTTTCGAACCGGGCCGTGTTTTCAATCGTTTGAGGGTAAAGACCGAGCGAGTCACATTTTTCGGCTGCCAGCGGAAGGCAAATAAGACCGCGACCGAATTTGGCCATAAAGTTGATAATTTCCGGCGTGACCTTCTCAGCAGCGCAAAGCAGGTCCCCCTCGTTTTCACGGTCTTCGGCGTCGACAAGTATGACCATCCTGCCTTTTCGAAGGTCTTCAAGGATTTCCGGTATTTCACTGAATTGCGTCGCCATAATACGTATCTCGTGAGGCGTATTTCGTGTTTCGGTTCACGCTTCGCCAGGTGTGATTCTTTGTTCGTGCTGCTCAATATAGCGAATTCCATTGCGGATGTAAACAAGAGTTGTCAAAACAGCGGTCACGGCGGCCGACCACCAAAGCAGCCGCAGGAACCAAATCCAGCCGGGTAAAAAGGCGGAAACTTCAGGAGCTATTAGAATTCCTGTTACCATTGATAGCTGTAGTGTTGTAGCAATTTTACCGATTAACGCGGGAGCAATAAAGAGACGCGAGGTGATAAAATAAATAGTAACAAAACCTATCGATAAAAACAGGTCTTTGCCGATTATCAAGACCACAACCGTCGACGGCAGTAGAAAGCCATTAACCTGGCTGTGCCTAGAGGCCAGCAATAAACAAGCAGAGGTTATAAGGAGCTTATCAGCAGTAGGGTCGAGAAAGGAGCCGAGTTTGGTAACCTGTTTTTTTCTTCGGGCGTAGAAGCCGTCGATTGCATCACTGACCGCCATAATTAAGAAGATGAAAGTTGCGATGTACCGCACCAGGTCCTGCGAATCGGAAGAGATTGCAGGGTCATTTATCTTCAACATACAACTGATAAACGGGATTATCAGCAGTATCCGAATAATCGTAATTCGACTGGCCCAACTCAGCTTCATAGGCAATTGTATAACCGGAAAAAGCTGATTTAGCAAGAAATAGATTTAGCATCCGAAAAGGACAGGATAAGACTATTCAATTCTATCCTTCCAGGACAGGGCCAATTCAGCAAAATCATAAAGGTCGACAATAGTATCCCTATCAATATCCGCTCCTGAGCACCAATCGGTTTGGTCACCAGCTATGTCATTACAGCGGTCCAAAGATTGTAAGACGAAAGTGTTAAGGTCGGTCGTATCCACAGAACCATCGAAATTGAGGTCACCAATGTAGACAAACTCATCAGCTCCAATATCTACGCGTCCGCCGACAATTCGCGGCTCTCCATCAATATCTTTTTCTCCAGGGATTGGGACAAAATCCGGGTCACCGGTGTTAATGCAGGGTGAATTATCTAACAAATGATAATCACCGACGTTCGGGTCAAAAAAACAAGGGTCGGAATTGATATTATGAATATCCCAGTTAAGCACGCACCCGGTTTCCACGAAGATATTGTCAGTACCGCCTTCGATATCACTATAAGAGAGGGTAATTTCCGTGGGCGGACTATCAGGCGGTGTATTATAGTTTCTCAATGATATTTCAGACCCTTGTGGAGCATTATTATCCCAGAAAATACTGTTAGCCACATTAAGCTCATCTTCATAAAATCCGCCACCTGCGAATAGACCGCCGCCCGAGTCGGCTGCGGAATTACTTACTATGGTGCAATTATTGATTTCCTGAGCAATGTAAGGAATGCTGATACCACCTCCGTATTCGCCAGAGACATTATTGGAAACGATTGAATTACTAATCGTTACATAAGCATCCGTCCATATTCCGCCGCCGTCATAGCCGGCGTAATTATCTTCAATAATGCAGTTTCTTATATATGACCGGGGCTGCATTTCTTCCCACATAATGTAAATTCCGCCACCGTCATATTCTGTTGAGTTTCCCCTGATGATGCAATTTTTTATCATAGGATAGGAGCCGTAACAGAAGATTGCCCCGCCATAGAATTCTGGAAAAATAGCGAATACGTCATCAGATACATAACCCCCTGTAATAGTGAAACCATCTATGACCGAATTTGAGTCTTCCCCGGTGTTGTATAAACAGAAACCACGATGAGGTTCCGATGCCGACCCCTGGCAATCGATTATGCAATTTTCAGGTCCATGTTCGCTCCTGACGGTTGTGGCTTTGCCGTTAAGTTCGATGTCTCGATTGCCCGGGCCGGTATATATACCGTCTGCCACAATAACCGTGTCACCATCCTCAGCAGCACTTATTGCTGCCTGAATGGTCTGGTATTTTGTTGGAACATGTAGATTACCCGGGATATAAAAGTACAGAATTACTTTAACCGTTTGTGGACTATTAGCTGCTCCATCGGCGGTTATTGTCAATTCGCAATTATATGAACCTACTACCAGCCCTAAAGTGTCAACACTGAGAGCAACCTCGTTAGTATCACCGGAGGATTCACCACTGGTCGGCGTAACTTTCAGCCAGGGGCAGTCTTCTGTAATATTCCAGCTAAGTGTGCCAATTCCTCCGTTGCGAATAGACAATATTTGCGTTTCCGGATTTGGACGGTCGTAGTCTACACTGAACTCGATTTTTGAGGGCAGGGTAGTGATAATCGGCGTTGTAGCAGCAGGAACTTCATCGGCTCCAATATCGGTGCGGTTATCTATGACCCTTTGGTCACCATCGATGTCTGTTTCGCTGGGCCCGCCGCTGTAGCATGGGTCGCCAGCGTTGATGCAGGGTGATGAAACCAATAAGTGATAGTCACCAGCAGACGGATTCACAAAGTAGGGGTCGCTGTCTATATTGCCGACGTCCCAATTTAAAGTGCATCCAGGTTCAACATATACACCTGATTGGCCTTCCTGCACGTCGCTATATGAGATGGTAAGATTTGAACCGTTGAATTTCAGATGAAGTTGCTGCCCATAATGGGCAGTGTTACCCCATATTATGCAGTTACTGACAGTCGCAATGCCTTCATAACAGGAGACGCCGCCGCCACATCCATTAGACAAATTATCTGTAATTGTGCAATGACTAATCGTTGCATTAGTTTTGCCCGAACAACATAAACCACCGCCGTGCTCCGCGGTATTGCCGGCAATTACACAGTTGGTGATTATTGGATTGGAGCCATAGATATAGCCAAAGAAATTAGCGCCACCGCCTGCGTAAGCGGAGTTACCTGCGATAATACAGTATTTTATAATGGGATTGCCCCTGTAATGTTCAATGCCGCCTCCATCGAAGGACTTATTACCCGTGATTATACAATCGGTGATTGTGGGGCTGCTTTCATAGCAGTCAATCCCGCCGCCTTCACCATAGTCTACACCGGTCTTGTTGTTGCTGATTGTGCAATGGCTTATAATTGCGTTGCTATTGTCATAGCAGTCAATACCACCACCGTAACCGAATTCCGGACCATCAGAGGTGTTACCTGTAATCACACAATGGTTTATCGTCGGGCTTGAACCTTCGCAATAGATTGCTCCGCCGGAAGGGTAACCAACTTCAAGCGGCGCATAACCGTTAGTAATCGTCAGACCGGCTAAAATAGAATTAGGGCTCTCACCTGAGACGAACTTGAACCCGCGGTGTCGGTTAGTTTCAGTTCCCTGACAATCAATCACGGTCGCGGCGACTACATTGGGGTCGTTTGGGTTTGTGCTGCGGACGGTAATAGACTTGCCATGAAAGTTTATATCGCGGTTGCCACTACCTGTATAGGTACCCTGGGCGATTACAATCGTGTCATTAGACCCAGCAGCGTTAATGGCTGATTGAATGGTGGGATATTGGGATGGCACGAGGAGCTCATCAGCCGAACCGATGCTGCATAAGGTCGAAAACAGCAACACTGCTATAATGTTTGCTGTTATTCTGTTCATTTTCCGTCTCCTTCAAAATTTACGATAAATGTATTATGACGGCCTAAGCACGCACTTATGGCCGATATTGCATTCACAGAATATTAGCTCTTTTATTGTTAAGTGCATGCAGGGCGACGGTTTGTTACGGTTTTTTTGGAAAATTTAAGAAAATTTGTGTGGAATCCCTGATTATGGCTTTTTGACCAAAAATATGTGTTTTTCAGCCTCGAAAATCTCGATGGGAGGTCTCCACTGAGGGCAGAGTTTTGGGAGGAGAAGATTCGCAACTGGGTGTAGGAGCTAAATAAGTACTTTTCTATAAAGCTGTTTGGATTTTTTTCATGTATGACGTTATTCTTCCTAATCCTGCAATTACTCCCAACAGGCACCTGGCGAAGCCAGGTAGCATTAAAGCCATCTATTGCCAAAGCCAAAATAGTCTGGCCGAATGTCGTCGGGCAGGTAATTAGCCATTTAATTTCATTGAGAGGTGTGTTATAAAAATCGAGAGGAACCGGCTTGTGACAATCTGTTCAAAGAATAATATTATCACAGGTTAAAGATGCTGAAGGCGAAACTGGCGAGTATATATGGTCAACTTGGAACGCTTATCGGAGCAGGTATGCCCGTGATGCGATCTCTGGATATTATAGTCAACGGCAGCCGGGGGAGACTAAAAAAAGCATTTTCGGCGATAGCCCGTGACGTAAACGGAGGTTCGCAACTCCACGAGGCCATGGCGGAACACAAAAACATCTTTGCCCCTTTTGACGTAGCGATTTGCGGAGCGGCGGAGTTGTCCGGTAATCTCGCAGAGGCGATGAAAATGCTTGAGCAGTGGTATGACTTTCGCGTGAGAATGACTCGTATGCTGCTTTCGGGGATGGCATTTCCTCTTTTTGTTTTGCATATCGGATTTTTTCTTGGGCCGTTACCCTTTGCGGTTCTGGGCAAAATTAGCTGGAACACTTATTTCAGCGGTATCCTGATGACGCTGGCATTTTTGTGGGGAACTGTCTTTGTCCTTTTCTGTTTGTTAAGGCTGCTCCCTCGAAAAGGAATTACTCGAAAAGTTTTTGACTTTTTAGTGCTGCGGATACCTGTATTGGGCAGGGCGATACGGGATGTGGCTTACGCGCGGTTCTGCAAGTCTTTCTATATGTTGTACAGCTCCGGTATCCCGATTGTCGAAGCGGCCTCAACCGCAGTTAGTATGTCGGGCAATGCCGCTGTGACGAAGCGATTGGAAGGCGCTGCCGTAAATGTTCGCGGCGGCGAAGCGATGTACAAAGGTTTTTCAAAGTCTGTACCCGCGGAGATTCGGAATTTGTGGGAGGTTGGCGAGGAATCGGGCGAGCTCGACAAGGCTTCGCGAAAACTTGCTGATATATATCTCGAATCATCGCAGAGGTGGTTTAAGGAATTCGCATCCTGGCTGCCCAAGCTGGTGTATTTTGGCATAATGATATATCTGGTGATTGTTGTGTTACGAAACGCCGCCTTGGTTTTGGGGAGCTACAATATCAAGGGCTCCTGATGCTTACAACTTTTTTTAAGAGAAAAACAACAGCAACTCGTATCCACGGTTGAGTGTGGAGGTTTTTATTTTCTTGCCGGAAGATAGTATGGGGTTATAATTTGCCTGCGTTATGACAAAACTAAGCGTCAATTTGAATAAAATAGCCCTGCTGAGAAACCAGCGGGATATTGGAATACCAAGTGTAACAGAGTTAGCTAAAATTGTAATAAAAGCCGGCGCTTATGGGATAACTGTTCATCCTCGCCCGGATGAGCGTCATATAAAATATGCTGATGTTTATGAACTGGCTGAAATAATGACCGTCGAATTTAATATAGAAGGCAATCCGTTTCTCGGTAAATATATGGAAATTGTCGGCAAAGTCAGGCCGGACCAGGCCACTTTAGTGCCGGATGCGCCGGGTGCAAACACTTCCGACCACGGCTGGAATCTAAAGTCCGACGGAGAAAAAATCAGCCCTGTAATTAAAGAGTTGAAGGCCCTTGGCATTCGTGTTAGTCTTTTTATGAACCCTGATGCTGCCGGTGTTATGATGGCGAAGGAAGTCGGGGCCGACAGAGTTGAGTTATATACAGAACCATACGCCAGGGCTTTTCGAACCGGCGAAGGCGTGGACGAAGTTTTACAGCAATATGCAGATGCAGCCCGTGCCGCCGGGAACACTGGTCTGGGAGTAAATGCCGGGCACGATTTGAATCTTAATAATCTTGGAAAATTTCTTGCGGAAGTTCCCGGTGTACTTGAAGTTTCTATCGGTCATGCTTTGATAGCCGAAGCTCTTGAGATGGGGCTTCATAATACAGTTAAAGAATACTTGAAGGTTCTACGTAAGAGCGCAGGAGTATAGAAAAAGTCATACATATTAGGAGATTAAAATGTTCACAGGAGCAATGGTGGCGCTCGTAACGCCTTTTCATGATGGTAAGGTTGACTTTCGAACGCTCGATGAGCTTATTGATTTCCAGTTAGAAAATGGGATAGATGCAATATCTCCCTGTGGTACGACTGGCGAGTCGCCGACTTTAAGTCACGCGGAACAAAAAGAGGTTATCGAAAGAGTGGTTAAAGCGGTGGGGGGGAGTGTGCCGGTAATTGCCGGTGCTGGTTCAAACTCGACCGCTGAGGCCATTGAACTGACCGCATTTTCAAAGAAGGTCGGCGCCGATGCCACATTACAGGTTTGCCCATACTACAATAAACCGACACAGGAAGGCTTTTATCAGCATTTCAAAGTAATAGCAGAAGAGGTTGATTTGCCGATGGTATTGTACAACATACCAGGCAGATGCGGCGGAAGTGGTTTGACGGTGGAGACTGTCGTGCGGCTGGCTGAGATTGAAAATATCGTCGCAATCAAAGAAGCGACAGGAAAACTGGATATGGCCAGTGAAATTGCAACCCGCTGCGATATGACTATAATTTCAGGCGATGATTCCCTTACACTACCGATATGTTCGGTTGGCGGCAAGGGCGTCATTAGCGTAGTGGCGAATATAGTTCCTGCCGATGTCAAGGCGATGACCGACTTAATCCTTGAAGGCGATTTTACCTCTGCCCTGAAATGGCATAAGAAACTTTTTGCCCTGTGCAGTGATATGCTCGGTTTGGCGACCAATCCTATACCTGTCAAGGCGGCAATGTCAATGCTGAATATGGCTCCTGAAGAGCTGCGTCTGCCAATGACGCCGCTGGATGAAAAAACAAAGGCTGTACTTAGGCAAACACTGAAAGATTACGGACTGTTGGATTGAGAATGGAGATGATGCCTTCGCCACTTCCGAGCGTCGTGATAGGCCCTCAGAATGGAAGAAATCATTTTACTGACGGTATAATTTTCTCTCAAATGCTGCTGCGCTTCTGCGGCGATTCGCTGCGCTAGTTCACGTCTGTCGAGCAACCTCTGCAGCGTGCTATATATACTAAGTTCATCATCAGGGTCAAAAACAATTGCAGTTTTATCCTTGATAATCAAATCGTCAACTCCACCGTTGCATCCCGCGACGGCCGCCCCAACACTCATTGCTTCCAGCAGTAAGGGATTGAAGGCATTACTTGGTTGGGGATGAATGAAAATATCACCAGCTGCAAGAACCGAACGCAACATTTCCAGTCTGGGGACAATGGTGATGATTTGCGAAAGACCAAGTGTGGTCAGTAATTTCCACACTTGTTTTTCTGCTCGTCCACCGCCCGTTACTACTAACATAAATTCATATCCGTCTATCGCAAGATGTTTTACCGCCCCAAATAAATTTTTGAAATCACTTTCCTTGTGCAAAGGGTGAGTTGTTACCATACTTGTGAGCCAGCTGTGCTCGCGGAAACAGCTGCTGGTTTCTGAGGTGAACGTGCCGATATTTATCTGCTCAATTCGATCAGTGAAAGCGGGATAAAGTTTTGCGACATTAACGGCGATACTTTTTGCAGGTACAATGATTTTTGCGCAACGACTTTGCGAAATAAACAGCCGATTAAATCTTCTCTGTAGTGAGTTAACCATCAACAGATAAGGTAAATCCAGTTGCCACGCTAATTGTCTGGTAAGAGGTGCTTCACTGTGGCACAGACAGTGCAGAACAGTCGGCTTAAAGTCGCTGAGTTGCTCAACAAGTTTTTTCCTGTTTTGCCGCTTGAGAAGAGGTAAATCGAAAGCAGGATGTTTGATAACCTGAACCGATGGTGGAACGACAAAACTAAGAGTGCAATTCGGCGGATAAACGAGGGCAGTTGGAATTGATTCATCGGCCAGACCAACCAATAAATGCTCTAAGAATATAGAATATTCAGAGATTGTTTCTGCTGAGACAATTAAAACAGGACGAAGTAATTTGTTTTTGGATGTTTTTCCCCTAAAATCTTTTTGTTCTTCGCTCATAAGCTTACCTGGAACGTTCTCTACTTTCGCGAGATTACAAAAAACAATCTGAATCGCCCAAAGCGGTATAATTTAACTTGACGATTATGGTTTGCATATATTATCCCAAAACCGAGTTTTCAGCCATTGCAAAAATCACAACCCTTTTTTCTTCTCAGGTGCAAATCAGCTTGGTCTGTGGTTTGCTTAACAACATTTATTTATTTTTATTCGTTTGACCTGAGAAAAGTGCATTTTTTAGCAAAAAAAAGCATGTGGAAAAGCAAAATATGTTAAAAACCCGAGTTGTTTGAATAGCATATCCCTTTTTTAGTAAAGGACTTATAGAAATTTATGTTTGACTGGACAATCACAATATTGTTTTTTCTTGACGGGTTATTAAAAATACTATAGCATAGCTCCGAATAAACCGATTGATGAACAAGATTGCGAAATGTCCCGTAACATAATTATAGCTTATATCTACTTGGTGAAGGGACGAATAAAAGAGAAAGTGTGTGTAACTCCTTTCTCTAATGGTGGTTAAGTTACAGAGATACATTTAAAACCCGTTGCAATAGACAATGATTAAAATACGACAGAGTTTTAAGTGCGGCGGCAGAAGAGTGAATTAAGAGTGAAACGAAATTTTTTTGACGAAAGTTTTGCCTGCCAGCGAGAAATCGTTGGTATTGAGCATAAAATCAGCGATTTTGGGAGAAAAAGGATTGTATCAATGCCAATAATGCCAAGGTTAGAGGTGTTTTTTGGTCTTCGGTAATTGATTCTGTGCTTCGTCGAAAAGGATTTCGTAATTAATTCACAGTCATTTCTTTGTAACTTTCCTATCAAGAAATCCGCAATTGAGCAACATTGAGAGATGCTTGATACTTTATTGTAACTACAAATGAAAGGTAGGGATTATGGATGCTGTAATAATGCAGATTGGCATACCCGAAGTCCTTGTCCCAATTATAACATTTCTTCTGGGGCTTGCATTAGCCGCTATGGTCTTTCAGATGATAACAAGGGCGAAGGCCAACACGTTCAGGGAGGACCTGCAAAGACAAATAGAAGGTGCTCAAAGGGAAGCCGATAACATAATTAAAGCTGCACAGATTGATGCTGCTGCGGAAAGCATTAAGAAAAAGGAACAATTTACAACTGAGACCAGTAAAATCCGAGCCGAGATGCACGAGATCGAGATGAGATTGAGCAAGCGCGAGGATGCTATTGAACGGCAAGTCGAGCTTTTCCAGCAACAGGAAAAGGCACTAAAGCAGCAGGAAAAAGAGGTTGAGAGAAGGCTACACAATATCGATAGCAAGGAAAAGCAGCTTTCCGTTTTGATGGCACAACAGAAGAATCAGCTTCTTAAAATTGCGGCGATGGACATAGAGGAGGCAAAAGAGCTGCTGCTAAAACGGCTTGAAGATGAATGTGAACATGAGATGTCCGCACTAATTTCCCGAAAGGTTGAAGAAAGCAACGAGATAGCTGATGAAAAGAGCCGGGAGATAATCAGCTGTGCCATTCAGCGTTATGCTGCTGAGCATACGTGTGAGGTATCAGTATCAACGGTTGAGATTCCGAATGACGATATGAAAGGACGAATTATCGGCAGGGAAGGCCGCAATATTCGTGCATTTGAAAAGGCGACGGGCGTTGATGTGATTGTGGATGACACTCCAGGAATGATTGTTGTAAGTGGTTTCAATCCCGTGAGGCGTGAAGTTGCTCGTCTTGCGATGGAACGGTTGATACAGGATGGACGAATTCATCCGTCTCGGATTGAGGAACTCGTCGCAAACACTAAAAAAGAAGTTAACCAAAAGGTCCTGCAGATAGGCAAAGATGCTTCAGTCGAGGTCAATGTCAGAGGATTGAGCAATAAAGTGCTGAGTTTGATAGGGGCTTTAAGCTTCAGAACAAGCTACGGCCAAAATGTGCTTCGGCACAGCGTTGAGGTGGCATTTCTGTCTCAGATTATGGCAGATGAACTTGGTTTAGACGGATCAATGGCCAGACGTGCGGGACTGCTTCATGATATCGGCAAAGCCATTGACCATGAAATTGAAGGCAGTCACCCCGATATAGGTGCAAATTTTCTCAAGCGTTTTAACGAATCGCCTGTTGTGCTTAATGTTGTTGCAGGACATCACGGGGACATTCCGGCGAACAATCCTTATACTCCATTGGTTTCTGCTGCCGATGCTATTAGTGCATCACGGCCTGGAACCAGAAGAGAAACGCTCGAAAGATATATCAAACGATTAGAGAAGTTAGAGGAAATTGCCAGCGGCTTTAAGGGTGTAGAGAATGCTTATGCAATTCAGGCCGGACGCGAAATCCGTGTAATTGTAAACGCTGAAAAAGTTGATGATGAGTCAGCAATGAAAGTCGCACGTGATATAGCAAATAAAATTGAAAATGAGATGGCTTATCCAGGTGAAATCCAGGTAACATTGCTGCGAGAGGTTCGCTGTATTGAGTATGCAAAATAGCGGATAGTCAGGGAGATTAGTAAATCAGGTCCTGAACAAATTATGAAGATTAAAGTTCTTTGTATGGGTGATATAGTAGGGCGACCAGGCAGGCGCATTATCGCCGATAAACTTAGGTCATTGGTCAAAAAGCTCAGCGTCGATTGCGTAATAGTCAACGCTGAAAATGCAGCAGGTGGGTCAGGTTTGACACCGCAGATATATACCAAATTATTGAGATACGGAGTGAACCTGATTACCTTAGGGGACCACACTTACCGCAAAAGAGAGATTGTTGAGACATTGGAAACGGCAGATAATATCGCCCGTCCTGTGAATTTATCCGAACTTGCTGCAGGCAGAGGATTTGGGATTTATAAAACCTCAAAAGGACCAACCGTAGCGGTAGTATCTCTGATAGGTCGTTTGTTTATGAAGCCAGCCGATTGTCCTTATAATGCCGCTGATAAAATTCTGCCTCAGCTTAAACAGAAAGCAGATATCATATTCGTTGACTTCCATGCTGAGGCCACGAGTGAAAAGATCGCGATGGGTTATCATCTTGATGGTAGGGTGAGTTGTATTTTTGGTACTCACACGCACGTTGTAACTGCTGACGAAAAGATTTTGCCTAAAGGCACGGCATATATTACTGATATTGGTATGACCGGTTCTCATGATTCGGTGATTGGCCGAGGCACTGAGAATGTTTTAAAGTCATTCAGGACAAGGATGCCGGTGCCTTTTGAAATAGCGACCGGCGATGTAAAAATAAATGCAATTCTGGTTGTTGTTGACAGCGACAGTAAACAGGCAGAGCGTATACAGCGAATCAAAATTGATGCGGAGGAGGAATATACGACGCGTTACGATAGCGATGATGGCAAGCCGGAATACTTCAATAACCTGGAATAAGCAGTTGGATATGATGCAGAAACTTATTGCAGAAAGGGGTTGTTTTCTTTTTCTTGTGCTATTGTAGTCTCTGGGCCGTGACCAGGATAAACGATAGTTTCATTAGGCAGGATACAAAGCTTTTGCTTTATGCTTTTTATCAATTGTGTTTCGTTTCCGCCTGGCATATCTGTTCTGCCGACCGAATTGGCAAACAATGTATCACCTACAAAAACAATTCCCTCATCCTTTGAATAGAGGCAGATACCGCCCTGTGTGTGGCCTGGAGTGTGAAGGACATCTAACGTTATATTTGCCTGTTTGATTGTATCACCTTGTTCCAGATAAATGTCCGCCGGTTCGGAATTAAACAATATACCTGCCATAGAAGAGAGATTATCCTTTTCCCCTGTTAGCATTTCGGCATCTAACTTATGGATATAAACCTTTATGCCTTTGAAGTGGTCTCGCAATGCATTTAAACCTGCGATGTGGTCTGCATGACCGTGGGTGAGAACCACGGCAAAAGGATTTAAATTTTGTTTCTGGAGAAAATCGACAAGCTCCTTAGTAGCCAGACCTGTGTCAATAATCAGGCAATCGCTGGTATCCTCACTTTCACGAAGGATGTAGCAGTTAGTTTGATACGCACCGATTATTAAACGGATGATTTTCATCTGTCTTTGCTCCTAAAAGAGCCGGCAGAATAACAGAAATAACGTTAAGGGTCAATAACCTTCGACCTTGACTAAGCAGTTAAGTTTGTTATTATACCGCACTTGCAATAAGTAGTTTTTTGTGTGGTGGTAATTAAAATTCGAACTTTGATTTACGGTAGGGTGCTTATTTTGCCGATTAAAATTGAGCGACATGAGAGATAGTTTAATAGTATCTCTTGATATTTTAGGGCACAATTATGGTTGAACTTGTACGACAACAGAAAGCATACGAGCTTTTCACAAGGTACGAAGGCAATCCGATATTGACGCCGGAGGGTTGGCCTTATCCGGTAAATGCGGTTTTTAATCCTGGTGCAGTCAAATTGAATACGGAGATACTGTTGCTTGTTCGTGTTGAAGATATGCGTGGTTTCTCACATTTGACTGTGGCGCGCAGTGCCGATGGTTTAACTAACTGGGAAATTGACCCTGCACCGACTCTGGAGGCCGACCAAAATTCCCGGGAGGAAAAGTGGGGACTTGAAGACCCGCGTATTGTCTGGCTCGAAGAGCAGAAGCAGTTTGGTATCACGTATACCTCTTTTAGCGAAGGTGGCCCGGTAGTATCATTGGCGATTACCAAAAATTTCAGGACATTTGCCCGTCTCGGTGCTCTTTTACCGCCGGAAGATAAAGATGCTTGCTTACTTCCTCGCAGAGTCAGGGGACGCTTTGCACTAATTCACAGACCAATTGTTCGTGGTGAAGCGCATATGTGGATTAGTTTCTCTCCTGATTTGAAGCATTGGGGCGACCATAGACTGTTGATTCCTACACGGTCTGCTTATTGGGATTGTCACAGAGTAGGTCTTGCCTGTCAGCCCATAGAGACGCCGCAGGGCTGGATGTTATTCTACCATGGTGTCCGTAGCACTACGGCAGGACAAATATATCGTGTTGGATTAGCTCTATTAGATTTGGAAGAACCATGGAGAGTTTTACGTCGAAGTGATGAATGGGTTCTTGGGCCGCGTGAAATCTATGAGCGTATAGGTGATGTGGGCGGAGTGGTATTTCCTTCCGGAGCTATTGTTCACAAAGAAACAAATCGGCTTAATTTATATTATGGGGCAGCTGATTGTACCATTGCTGTTGCCACAGCTAGTTTGAGCGATTGCATTGATTATATTATGTCTTGTCCTAAAGTGGAGGATTAATTGGCAAATTCCGCGAAATCTAAAAAATTCACAGTCCTATCATAGTTGAAATCGCCTTAATATTCGGTTCGGTATTAAGCCAATCGCCGTTTAAGATATCGAGGTCATAAATACTGAAACCTGTTATAAAGGATTTATCAGCCGACCTTTCTCTTCTTCCGCTGTTATCGGTTACGCTGACATAATAATGGATAAAGTCTCCGTGGATGAACGGTCCTATGGTGGTTTGCCAGGTACCATTATTGTAATCCATTATCTTTGAATTTTTGGCATCATCGTTGCGCTGATAGATTATGTTAACCGAGTAAATGCTATCGGTGCTGTTTGCTTCTGCCTCGATTGTTATCGGCATGTCTGCAAAAGGGCTTACCGGAGGCGTGGAGTCCACAGTTAGAACGGGCATATTGATGCTGACGCCGTCAGTATAGGGCGTATCAATGCCTTTGATTTCAATGTAAGTTTCGCCGGTCGGGTTTAGATAAATCGTATAGATGACATTGGTATCGACTATCCTGACTGCATCTGAATTAAGGGTCTGCATCGAGGGGTAGTCAACGGTTATTTTCGCATATGCCGCGGCGTTGGGCATAGTTGTAATGAAGGTCAGATAAGGTATGCCGAATCTTTGCGCATCGTAATTAGACAATATTATGCTGACTGCCGTGGTGTTGCTGTCAACTATCGTGGTATCAGGGCGCACATCGCTTTTTGCTTCCCAGTATTTTCCTATCTCGCTCAAAGTGGTGGCCCAAAGTTCTCCCGAATCGACTTTTGATTTTGCGTAGGCCAGTGATGTCTGGAAACCGCTTCTGTCGGAACTATGAAACCCGTTTTCAGGATGTGAATAATAAGCGAGCACTTTTTCACCGGCAATCGCACTATCTATTACACTTGCCAAATTTGAAGTCGCTGTAAAAGAGCCGTTTCTTGGAATAATCCAAAGGTTCTCGATAACTTCATATGGTTCAGCCATAGCACCTTCGCTTCTGTTAAATACGAAAATTCCATTTTGAACGTAAATGGGATATTTAGAAAATTGCGGATTGCTGTCCCACGGCGGCGACTCTGCCGTCAGTTTTGAGCCGATTCTTTTGTGGTAAGCGACACCGAGCCTGAAAGTGTTATTCATATTGTCTGCTGTTATGCTGCCGAGCTTTTCATGGCCGAAATTGTGGTAAGATATTTCGAATGGGACTGCGGAGTTCATAGTTCTTTCTGTGAGGGGTCCGCCATAGACTAAGCTGTAGCTTCGAGTATATCCGCTGAGGTCACCGATGGTTTCGTAGTTCACTGATGTCCAAGGCATATCGGAATACCACGTATGAGTTTTCCAGTAATCAACATGCCAAGTCTGATAGATGTCTATGTCGTTGACTTCTCTTCTGCCGGCATCACCAAAAACGGCCTCGTAACCACAAATGTTGAAGCTTACTGGTATTCCGTACGTTTCACAATCGGCGATAATATTCGGCCAGCCATCCAGAGTTCTTTGTGCTCTTATCGCGGCATTCTCCGGATTATAGCCGCCTCCACTGTGTATCATTATCATGTAGAGTTCTGTGTCAAAGTTTAACGCCATAGCTGCTTTTCTATTGTCGAAATACTTTGCTACAGTAGTTTCAGCTGCATAATTGCAACCAGTAAGGAGGGCAATTGAAACGATGATTAGAAATGTCAAAACCGGTTTCTTATTCATTTCTTCACCCGTAGAGGTGCATATCCTCCCCGACCACAACACTTATATTACCATTTTTTTGACGAATGGTAAAGAAAGGGGTTTTTACTGGTACCTATTCTTTTATCGTGGAGCAGCATCAGGCAAACCGCCATCCACAGGAATTGTGGCACCAGTAGTTGGTGTTTGACGTGCGACAAAAAACAATACCGCATTTGCGACATCTCGGCCGGTGATGCTTGCCTTGAGTAGATTTCGATTGCGATAATACTCCCGCAGCTGTTTTTCATCCATTCCCCTGACTTTCATTCGGTCGGCCCCGACAGTTTCCCACAGGCCCGATTTGTATTTACCTTCTGAAAATACCGCATCAGGTGCGACCATATTCACGCGTACATCGTACTGGGCAAATTCAAGACTGGCAATTCGTCCCAATTGATGACAGGCGGCTTTAGTTGCACTGTAAGCTCCGAAGCCCGCGCTGGGAGAGGGAACGTTCTTAGTTGACATAATGATAATATCCCCACCTGTTTCCTGTTTTATAAATCGCCTGCCTGCTTCGGCTAGAGTCAGGAGTGTGCCTTCCACATTTACCTTTTCAAGTTTGCGGAAGGCCTCGATGTCCATTTCTATCAAAGTTGAGACCAGAGCTATACCGGCGTTTATCACTACGATGTTAATTTTGCCCCATGCGTCAATTACTGATTTAAAGCCATTTGTTACGGAGTCTTTGTCAGTAACGTCAAGCTCTATACCCATTACTCTGTCTGAAGCTTGTTTTTTTAAATCATCTGTGAAATCATCGAGTCTTTGGCCGGGCAGGTCACTTACTGCGACACGGCAGCCGTTTTCCAATAGCACCTGCGCCACAGCATAGCCAATGGCACCGGCTGCGCCGGTTATCAGCGCGATTTTATCTTTTAATGGAAGCAGCTTTGCGTTCATTATTCGGATTTTTGCTTTCCGGCTTTAAGTGTTTCGTATAGTTTCAATGCTTCTTCCGGTTTTAGGTTTTCGTGCACAACCTTGCGGACCGCCTGCATCATAGCTGCCGGTGCATCGCTCTGGAAAATATTACGGCCCATATCAACGCCTGCCGCGCCCTGCTGAATGGCATTGTAAGCCATAGTCAGGGCATCAAGCTCAGGAATCTTTTTGCCGCCGGCCATAACAATCGGCACCGGGCACGAAGCAGTAACAGTCTCGAAACCTTCCTCTACATAGTAGGTCTTTACGAACTGGGCACCTAACTCTGCGCAGATACGGCAGGCCAAACTAAAATACCTTGCATCGCGCACCATATCTTTGCCTACTGCCGTAACAGCCATCGTGGGAATACCGTATCGCATACCCATATCTACCAGTCGGGTCATATTGCGAACGGAGCGGCTTTCAAATTTGCCGCCGATAAACACCTGGAGTGTAATCGCTGCGACATTCATTCGAACGGCGTCTTCAATATCAACCGCCAAATGTTCATCGGACAGTTCCTTGAGTATGCTTGGGCCTCCGCTGCATCGCATTACAATCGGCTTGGTCAGCCAGGGCGGCACCGTAGTTCGCAGAATTCCGCGAGTCAGCATTACAG
>CAZDQP010000031.1:0-21228 GCA_964507485.1 uncultured Pirellulales bacterium
GCTTTCAGCGGCTCGGCGTCTTTCCAGAGATTATGTGGCTCGTTGAATTCTCTGTTGACCGAATAGCCGGGGCCGCGATGAAAATTCAGGCTCACGTGCAGTCCGTACTTGCCGGCAAGATCCACGGCCCGGTCAAGCTTTTCCAGCATCGGCTCGTGGAGCTTGTAATCGTCGCCATCTTCTATCCATAGCCGATAGCACATCGGTAAACGAATGAAGTCGAAGCCCCAGTCGCGCATCCATCGGAAATCGTCTTCCCGGAAGTCGCCCCTGCTTCGCATTGTGAACATTTCCAGCAGATTGAATCCCCGCCATCGCGGCAGCACTTTCTGCTCCGACTCATTGTCAGGTTTCTCTTTTTTCTGCGAATCCTGAGCAAAACCAGGCACCGCCACTGCTGCCGCTCCAGCAGCAATCATCTTCAAAAAATCCCGTCGATTATTCTCCATTTTATCAACTCCACTTAAAAACAGCTCCTCACAGCTTATAATTTGCATATTGACTATCAGATATAAAAGTAATAGTAATTACTGAAAAGAAGATAAGCAATAGGAAATTATCTGAATGGCGTTACCAGTAGTTGCGATAATCGGTCGGCCTAATGTGGGGAAGAGCAGTCTTTTGAATGCTTTAGCGGGGCAGATGATAAGTATTGTCGAGCCAACGGCAGGTGTAACGAGGGACCGCGTAAGCAATATCATTGGAAGAGATGATAAGTACTTCGAGCTTGTCGATACCGGCGGATACGGGGTAGTCGATGCGCAGCAGCTGAGTGAGCATATCGAACAGCAAATCATTACAGCAGTTGAGTCGGCGAATGTCGTATTGTTTATGGTTGATGTTCGCGATGGGGTTGTGCCGCTGGACGAGGCGATAGCGCGGCTATTGCGAAAGAGTGAGCTTGATGTAATAGGAGTTGCTAATAAGGCGGACAGCGCGAAGATGTTTCCGGCGGCGGGAGAGTTTTCCAAGCTGGGTTTCGGCGAGTTTGTCTGCGTATCGGCGGCAAACAATCTTAATAAGCAGGTTCTGCTGGATAAGATTTTCGAGAGGCTTTCGGGGGTTGAATCGGCCAGGCCCGAAGAGCCGACAATGAAGATAGCGATAGTGGGCAAGCGCAACGCCGGCAAGAGCACGTTAGTGAATGCTATTGCGGGTTCGTCGCGGGTCATAGTCAGCGAGACGCCGGGGACGACGAGAGACGCTGTTGATGTGCGGTTCGAGAAGGACGGTAAGACTATTGTCGTAATTGACACGGCGGGCATAAGAAAGAAAAGTAAGATGTCGGACAGTATTGAGTTTTACAGTTATGTTCGTGCGACGAAGTCTATCCGGCGTGCCGATGTTGTGCTGTTTCTGATTGACGCAACTCTGGAAGTTTCTGAGGTTGATAAAAAAATCGCCAGATTTATTTTCGAGGAATATAAAAGCTGTATTATAGTTATCAACAAATGGGACCTTGCGAAAGAGGCGGCGGTGACCGGCGACTACGAGGATTATTTGACTAAGCTGCTGCCCGGTTTAAAATATACACCAATAGCTTTTACGACTGCGACGGAGACGAAAAATGTGCAGAGCGTTCTTGATTTGGCGGCAGAGATTTTCAAGCAGGCGACGACGTGGATACCAACCGGCAGATTAAACAGGGCGTTTGAGACGATAAAGTCGGAAGGGATTGCCGCGAGCAAGAGCGGAAGGCCGAAGATTTATTATGCGACTCAGGTTGCCGTTAATCCGGTGACAATTCTGATGTTCGTGAACAGGCCGGAACTATTTGAAGAAAATAATCGTAGATATATAATAAACAGGTTACGAGAGCTGCTTCCGATAGATGAGGTGCCAATAAGGTTGCTAACGCGAAAACGCAGCTGATACAGTAAAGGAGTCGGACAAATGAATTCCCTAATTGTTGCCGGAGTTTCAGTTTTTCTTCTGGTTTTGGGGTATATTTTCTACAGCCGTAAGGTCAAGCAGTGGCTGGGAGTGGACGATGACGAGCCGGTACCGTCGGTGGAGATGAACGATGGGGTTGATTACTCGCCAGCCAAACACTGGACTGTTTTATTCGGCCATCACTTTGCCTCGATAGCGGGGGCTGCGCCAATAATTGGGCCTGTAATTGCGTGCCTTTACTGGGGCTGGCTTCCGGCGCTGGCATGGATAGTTGTGGGCGGGATTTTTTTCGGTGCGGTGCATGATTTTTCTGCGCTTGTGATGTCACTTAGAAACAAGGGCAAATCCATTACGACGGTTACAGAGTCCGTGATGGGGAAAGTCAGCAAGATTCTGTTCAGTATATTTGCGTTTTTGGCGTTAATTCTGGTGGTTGCGGTTTTTGCCGCCGTGGCCGGGGCGACTCTGGCGACGACGCCTGCGGTTGTAATCCCAACATTCGGGCTTGTGGTCGTAGCTATAATTGTGGGTATTTTAATGTACCGTGTCGGATTGAGCGTTTTATTGTGTTCGATAGTCGGTGTGGTGCTTCTGGTCGGTCTTATTATAGCGGGGTATCATTTCCCAATAACGCTTGGTGTTGAAAATGCGGCGAAATACTGGACGGTGATACTTCTTATCTATGCTATGGTCGCATCGGTGACACCTGTAACACTGCTGCTTCAGCCGCGGGACCATCTTGCCGGTGCGGTATTGTATCTTGGTATGTTCTTCGGGTTTTTGGGCCTAGTTATTGCACAGCCGGACACGAAAGCACCGATGTATATTGCTTTTACATCGAGCCAGGGATGGATGTGGCCTATGATGCTTGTTACTGTAGCCTGCGGAGCTATTTCCGGGTTTCACAGTCTGGTTTCAAGCGGAACCACATCAAAACAAGTACCTCGCATGCGCGACGCCCGTGTCATCGGTTACGGCGCTATGATTGCAGAAAGCGCGCTTGCGGTTTTAGCGGTTGTGGCGGTGTCGGCTGGTCTTTACTGGAAGAGCGCTCCGGAGGGTTTTGAAGGGCTGGTATATCAAGAGCTTTTCCAGAAGGGCGGCTGGATAAAGGCATTCGGGGCGGGGTATGGACAGCTTACGAAGGTTATTTTCGGCGGCAGTCTTGGGATGCTGATAGGCATAACAATGCTGAAGACCTTTGTTATGACGACCCTTGATACGGCGACTCGGATTACCCGTTATATATGCAATGAGCTGTTTGGAGAGACGTTCGGCATCAGCTATATGAAGAACAAATATGCGGCCACAGTACTTGTCGGGGTTTTGTCCGGTGCTCTTGCTTTAGGGAACTGGAAGGCCATCTGGCCGGTGTTCGGCGCCTCGAACCAGCTCATAGCCAGCTTAGTTCTTATTGTAGCAAGTTTGTATTTATTAACCAGAGGTCGCAATTTTGCTTTTACGGCTGTTCCGGCAGTTATAATGCTCATTACTACGGTTGCTGCGCTGATATATAAAACTTACAGCTTCGTTACTGCGGAGGAGCCCAATATTATGCTGGCAACAGTAGCGGTGATACTGATAATTCTTTCGATATTCCTTGCGTATACGGCTTTTATTACAATCATAAGGGCGAGAAAGTCAGCGACAGCGGGCGGTAGCGCGTGACATCAAAGGATTGTGTTTGAAACAGGATTTATTCTCCCATACTTAGAGGGCTTTCGACCGAAGGCAGAGGGGTTAACTTGAACCGTGCAGTGACCGGCTGCTGATTCAGCTTGATTTCGTCCCTGCGCAGGTATTCATCCGGGAAGTTGTAGATAAGTTTTCTTCTTAGAGGATCGGGGGAGGCAGCGTCCTCGTCATCGATTTCCAATGTGACCTGATAAGGCATTTTTTCATAAGCCCTTTTTGCATCAGCGGTGGCCCTAATAGTAATAGTACGTATCACTTCATCGAGGTTGTCTACCACAACCTTGTATTTTCCCTGGATATTCGGGCTTAAGGAAAATCTTAATCTTGCAGTTGTTATGGTGTAATCAGCGAGCAGGTCTTCCTCCGGCGGCATTGTGATTTTTACGGCTCTTTGTGTCTCTCTGATTTGTCCCGGGGCGAGCTCAAAGAAAGGGATTTTTTCGACAGCCGACAGTCTGGCCTGCTCGATTTCCCTTCGGCTCAACCGGACGTTTGCCGTAAGTTTTTCTCCGCTCCAATCCTCTGGCACAAACGCCTCGAGCTGTTTTGGCTCAATGACGGCAGCGGTTATAGCATTTTGTGTTTCATCGATACACTTTATGGTCAGCGTTTTCCTGGTAAACCGAGCAATATTTACCCACAGGGCCTGTGGTTTACAGGATTCAACGGTGAGTCCAAGTTTTTTTATCTGGCTGCTCTGTCTAAGGAATGCCAGGACATCCAGAATTTGTTTGCCGGGGCTACTAATTGTTTCGGTTCTTTCCGGGTCGAGAAAGAATTCAAGCACGAGTGAGCCGTCGTTGAGTTTTCGCTTTACTTCGGTAATTTTCGACGCCGGACCTTTAAGAACTATTTTGTTGATAGAAACGGATGGTTCACCAGCGAAGCTTATCCATAGATTCTGCGAAGTGGATTTTGCTATGCTTATTTTGGCGTTAGAAACCGAGAGTTCTTCGTCGAGGGCCAGGTCTGCCCAGACCCATATCAGTACTGTTATGAAAACAACAGCGAACATTTTGCCGTATTTGACTTTTTTTATCATTTTGAATGAGCTATCAAGCGCGTTTGGAGTCCCTATGGGCAAACACTATACAACATCCTGGTGTTTTTGGTTATAGCTTTTCTTCGATAGTTTCCAGAGTCTCTCGGCAATTGGAACCATCTCGTCCATTGTACTGATTAATCGTTTTCTTAGCTCTGACTCGCCGATTCTTCTTGTAAGCAATCCATTCTGCGCGAATGAGATGGTTCCTGTCTCCTCGCTTACTACCAAGCAGATGGCATCGGAGCCGGTTGTTATTCCTATAGCGGCGCGGTGTCTCGAACCGAGCTCAATACCATCTATTGTGCCTGCCTCCGCCAGCGGTAACTGCACTCCAGCAGCTGCCACTCTGTCGCCTCGGATTATAACGGCCATATCGTGGAGGGCGGTGCCCGGATGAAAAATTGTTTTGAGCAATTCGGAGGTGACTTTTGCATCGAGCTCAATGCCTGTTTTTGTAAACTCTCCAAGTGCCACGCGCCTCTCGATTACGATGATAGTTCCAACTTTGACGGCGGCAAGCTCAGTTACAGCGGTGATAACCTCTTCGGCAGTTCTTGAGAGCAAATGAGATGAGCGCGTGAGGAAACTGGTGCGTCCTATTCGTATGAGTGCACCTCTGATTTCCGGCTGAAAGGCGGTTACTGCGATAATCAAGACGGCAATCAGAAAGCCATTGTAGAGATACTGCAGTCTTTCGAATGCAAACTGTCCGACAATCAATTTCAAGATGAGAAAGCCGGCGATGAGGATGAAGATGACACCGTGGAACAGCCTTTCTCCGCGAGTTCCTTCGAGAAAGTCGACGGCCCAATAAACTACCAGGCCGATAAGAAACAACTCAATAGCAACGACCCACCAATCATATCTTGCCACTCGGCTGAAGTAATCGATGAGCGTTTCCACAAATCAAATCCCTTTGAAGAATGCCAAACGCAATAAAAGGTTTTTTGTTCCCTTTTCCGTTCAGCTGCTAATCACTGATGGCTGGGGGAATTCTTTTGCCGCTGAGCTTGCTTGGTTTATCAGCGAGCAAAACCATGTCTATGTCGGACACCAAATTCTGCTGATTAATGTAAAGGTTTCGCAGATGTCTTCGATGTCCTTTAGCCGAGGTTTCACCCGGTTGTTCAAGCAGATTGCAGCCACCAAGCCAGAAAACGAGGGTACACAAAAGAGCTGCCAATCGCAGCAGAGATGCATGTTTCGCACCTCCAACGATCCCCAAAGCTGTCCGAACGAAAGCATTTTTCATTTTATTTTCCTTTTGAAATTCGAAACCGCGGCCTGCTTTCCAGCCGGGGTTATTTCCCGGGTTCCTGCAGAGCAGGAACCCCTTAACATCACCACCTCCGAAGCTAAAACCATTATATCAATCGGGGGAGGGGCTGTCAACGTAAAAACCGGCGGATGTGATGGTTTTATATCGGGCCAGCTTAAAAGCCAATTAATGTCTGTAAAAAGCAGTTTTTTTAGGACAGTGTGGCATTACTGGGTCTACGAGGCGAGATAAATCGTGTGGCAGGCAGGGAGAAGAATCGACAGTAAAGCAGGTTTTTGGCGATTCGAGCCGTTAAAACAGGCAACAGCATATTGACGTAAGGGGTGAAAATGGGTAAGCTTCGTGAGAATTGGCAGGCGCCAAAGAGATGAAGTTTGAATTAGAATAATGAAAGGACGTGAGATGTTCACAACTATTATTGATGTAAGGGCAAGGGAAATACTCGACAGTCGAGGCAACCCGACTGTTGAAGTTGATGTATTGTTAGATGACGGCTCGTTCGGCAGGGCTGCTGTTCCATCAGGCGCAAGCACAGGTGCTCATGAGGCCGTTGAGCTTCGTGACAGCAAGTCGAAAAGATATATGGGGAAAGGTACTGTAGGGGCGGTGAAGAATGTCAATGAAAAGATTGCGCCGGAGATTATCGGAATGAATGTGCTGGCTCAGGAAGAGATAGATGGGTTGATGATTGAAATGGACGGCACGAAGAACAAGGGGAAATTCGGGGCGAATGCAATCCTGGGAGTATCACTGGCGGCAGCTAAGGCGGCTGCTAATTCGACGGGCTTGCCGTTTTATCGTTATCTTGGGGGATGCAATGCAAATATTCTGCCGGTGCCGATGATGAATATTCTCAATGGTGGAAAGCATGCGGACAACAATGTTGATTTTCAGGAATTTATGGTTATGCCGATAGGTGCAGAGAATTTCCCGGAGGCTCTTCGAATGGGTGCAGAAGTATTCCATACGCTCAAAAGCGTACTTAAAAGCAAAGGTTACAACACAGCAGTTGGCGATGAAGGTGGTTTTGCGCCGTCTCTGAAGACAAATGAAGAAGCGCTAGAGGTGATTCTTAATGCCATAAAGAAGGCGGGCTATAAGGCTGGCAAGCAAATCGCAATCGCCTTGGACCCAGCGGCAAGCGAACTGTTCGATAACAAGACGAAGTCTTACAGATTTTTTAAGTCCGCACCGAAGAAGAAAGTGTCGAGCGATGCGCTAATCGAACACTGGGCTAAGTGGGTCAAGAAGTATCCTATTATTTCGATAGAGGATGGTCTTGCTGAGGACGACTGGGCCGGATGGGCCAAATTTAACAGGAAAGTCGGTGATAAAATTCAATTGGTCGGTGACGATTTGTTCGTAACCAATACCGAGCGTCTTGCCAGAGGGATAAAGCAGGGTTGTGCCAATTCGATATTGATAAAACTTAACCAGATAGGGACACTGACGGAGACGTTCGAGGCGATAAATATGGCTCGCAGAGCCGGGTGGACTGCGGTTGTGAGCCACCGTAGTGGTGAAACGGAAGATGCCACAATTGCAGATTTAGCTGTTGCCATAGGTGTAGGGCAAATCAAGACAGGCTCGGCCTGCAGAACGGACAGGATCTGCAAGTATAATCAACTTCTTAGGATTCACGAGGACCTTGGCCCAGCGGCGCGATACGCCGGCTTTATGTTTAAGTGACCAAGAGCATAAGAGCGCAGGCAACTTATCTCTTGTGCGGTTGGTGCTATGCGAAGGCAGAATATCCTACGAACACTTTTATTTGTTGTTTTTTTTAGTATAGGCACGGCGGCGCTGGCGGGGGCAATTCTCTGTGGTGATTTGCTTAGGTATTATCGAAGCAGACAACTTTTAATGTCAGCGGAGGAATCCTTAAAAAAACTGGAAATCCTAAATACTGATTACGATATTTTATTAAGGCAGTTGGAGGAAGACCCCGGCATCATCGAACGCATTGCACCAGCGACTCTGGGAATGGAACCTAATGAGGCGAACACAGTTTATCCTAAAGTAACGGTTGAGCAACTGGATGCGGCTCGTAAGGTTCTGGCGAAGGATTTGGGGCAGCAGCCCGATACAGAGGTGCCCAAATGGATAATCCGATGCAGCGACCCGTCTAAACGAATAGCTCTTTTTTCGGCAGGGGCTTTCTTAATTCTTATTTCGTTTATATGTTTCAGCCCGTCTAAAAGGGATTTGTACAAGCAGTAGCTGTTATTCTGACAGGCACCAGAGGGGGGCAAATGCAGTTAAAGGAAAAATTTTTGTTATTTTCCGGGAATTTGTCGAACCACTTTTGGGCGGTGGGCGTAAAAAAAATAAAAGAAATCATTTTTTTCTCCTCCTCGAAAAAATTTGACGGCAGCATCGAGAGAATCGATGCTGCCGCCGTCTTTTTATAGTTTTTCAGCGTAGAAACAGGGGTTCTGTCAGGCAGAGATGCTCTCTTCGAGATGGGAAATTACCGTTCTGGCCTTAGAAATTTTATTGCCTGCAGGGCTATGCCAATGCAGTTCTGCATTTCTTAAGATTTTATCTTCGACGTTTTTGCATGCCAGAAGTACGGTAGCGTGGTTTTTATTGCCCATACACCTGCCTATCTCTGAGGACGACATCTTTGTGTGTTTTCTGGCTAAATACATGCTGAAATGTCGTGCCAGCGATATGGTTCTGTCTTTCTTGGAGGAATGTATGTTCGCCGGCGTAGTTCCGAAATATGTTGCAACGGCCGATTCGATATCCGATACGTGGACAATAGGGTCGCATCTTTCGATGTGCTCAGCGAGGACTTCTTTGGCCATATACAGATTGATTTTTTGGTTTTGCAACTCCCCATAAGCGATTAATTTCAATAAAGCTCCTTCGAGCTCCCGCACGTTGTTTTTTAGGTTTCCGGCGATATATTCTATTACGCTATCGGGGACGTGCTTTCGCATATTATGGGCGTATTGTTTGCAAATCTGGCGGCGTGTCTGGAAATCCGGGGCGTCAATCTTTACGACCATGCCCGAGACGAATCGGCTGACCAGTTTTTCGGAAATTTGTCCAATCATTTTTGGATGTGCGTCTGAGACGAGGACGAGCTGTTTACCAGCCAAGTCTATAGTATTGAAGGTATGCAGGAATTCTTCCTGCGTTGAAGGCTTGCTGGCCAAGAAGTGAATATCGTCGATAGCCAACAAATCCGTTTGTCGCATGCGGCGTCTAAAAGCCTCCAGCTTTTTTGTCTTCAAGGCCAGCACAAACTGATTGGCAAAGTCTTCCGCTGAGAGATACAGCCAATTAGTTTGGGGGCGGTCTTTACTCACCGTATTGCAAATCCCTTGCAGCAGATGAGTTTTCCCGACCCCGTATCCTCCGTGAATAAACAGCGGATTGAAAGGACTTTGTTGTTCTTTCACTACAGCTTTTGCTGCGTTGTAGGCCAGTTCATTTGATGGTCCGACAACGAATGTATCCAGAGTTAATTTAAGGCGAATCCTTTTGGAAGGCTGTCTTTTAATTCTTCTGCCGGCGGCCAGACTGTGAGCATTTTCCACAAGTTGTGCCTGCGAATCGAGTTGCGTTTGTTTCTGGTGCCCGGAAAGCTCGGGGTCGACAGTGAAAGTAATCTTTCGGTTGGTCCCGATAACATCCTGAACTGCCTGGTTGATTTCATTAGAAAAATGATTTTCGATCCAGCTTGCTATAAAAAGGTTAGGAACGTCTATTTTTAAATAACTGTCGGTAAGTGTAAGTTTCGTTGAATTTTTAAACCATATACGGAACTTCTGCGGACCTACCTTTTCGGCAAGCGCTTCGTTGACAGCACTGATCTCGTCCGTGATTGTGCCTTGCATTATAGCCTCCTCATCAATGGCGTTTTATTTTCTGGCAACAGGTTTCCCCCTTAACAGGAGGTTTTTTAAAATCAATCAACAATAATTATTGGGCGCTGAAGAAACAAATCAATCCCATTTTCAAGAATTTCTTTTCCACTTAATGGAGGGTGTTGTCAGCATTGATTTTGCGCATAAAAAAATTTTGTTTTGAACAGGTTTTGCACAGCACAACTTCGATTTGTGGAAAAGCTGTGGATTAAGCTTTCTCTCTTTTATATCGCATATATCTGTATTTATACAACACATCAGCGTAGCGAGATGATTTATTATGTGTGTGGGAGGTTACCGATGGGAAGATTTGCGAATAAAGCTTTTATGTTTTGTGCGGCCGGTTTAGTTTTTTATTTTTACCAATTTGTCTCCTGGCTGAGTTTGTCTGCCATTAATAAAATCTTTGAAGTCCATAAGACTGGAGCCGTCCGGTTTGATTTTTACAATCTTCAGCGCATCTTTGCCGCAGATGATGTTTAGATTTTCGTCGAATGTTCCGGGATATAATCGAGATGTATTTGGGGCCCGTGCAATCCTGGCCAGAGCTAAGGTTACCCGTAGAGATTTTGTGGTTTTTTGGGATTCATAGATTGCCGAGGCGCCCGGCCAGGGCCACAAGCCGCGAATTTTTCTTTGGAGAACTTCAGCCGGTTCGGAGAAGTTCAGAAAGCCGTCTGATTTTTTTAATTTTGGAGCAAGCGTTGCTTTCGAATGGTCCTGTTTTGTGTATACGGCGGTGCCATTTACTATTTTATCGAGCGTATCCAGCAGTAACGGTGTTGCTATACCGGCCAGTCTGTCGTGTAAATGACCTGCTGTTTCATCTGGTTCTATGTTAGTTTCGGCTTGTCCGAGGATGTCACCGGCGTCCATTTTTTCCGCCACCGAGATTATGCTGATACCCGTTTTTGCTTCGCCGTTGATTATCGCCCAGTTTATCGGTGCAGCTCCGCGGTATTTCGGTAGTAAAGAGGCATGAACATTTATAGTGCCTTTGGGCGGCAGTTTTATCAATTCATTGCCGATTTTCTGGCCGAATGCGGCGACCACAATCAAATCAGGTTTATACCCAGCTATTTTTTGGAGTATTTGCGGGGTGTTTACATTTTCTGTTTCTGTAAAAATGGCTGAGTGAGTCTTCGCCCAATCGGCGACCGGGGTAGGTGTTGTTTTTCTGCCCCTTCCGGCTTGGCGAGGCGGTTGTGTGACAATGAAATCCAGGTTGTGGCCTGATTGTGCCAGAGCATTCAGGCAGTCAATACCAAATTCACCGCTGCCGAGATATACTATCCTCATTTTGATTTTCGGTTAAGGTTTGCAGGTCTAAAGTTATTATTCTTCGTGTTTCTGTTCGAGTTTTTTAATTTGTTTTCGGTGCACTATCTTGGCCACCTGGCTCATTCGGTTTACTATAGTTAATCCTTCGAGGTGGTCGGACTCGTGCTGCAGGGCCCTTGCGTAAAGACCATCAGCTTCTTCAGTGAACTCATTTCCGTCCAGGTTGGTGGCGGTGACTTTGCACTTTTTATATCTTCGGATTTTTGTATGGACGCCCGGTACTGACAGGCATCCTTCCTCTATTGCGTGGAGCTCTCCGCTTGGAGTAACGGTTGGGTTTATAAAGACTTTGATATTTTCTCTTGTTCCGTTGAGTGAAATTATAAACAGCCGTAATGGCACACCTGCCTGCGGCGCCGCCAGGCCGACTCCTTTATTTTGCATCATAATATCCGTCATCTTTTGCACAAGCTGACGAATATTGTCGTCGATTTTCTCAACCGGACGGGCCGAACCTGCCAGGACATCGGCCGGGTAATGTGTTATGCGGCATTTCTGAATGTCTATCATTTTCGTTACTTTGTTTTTCGGCTCTTGCTTCGATTTGCTATTCGGCACCTACTATTTAGAATATATCTCTATCGTTATCGAATTCGTCGCCTTCGAATATATCGCCGAGATAATATTTTCTGACGGTTTCGTTTCGGACGATTTCAGCGGGAGTTCCGGTCCCGATTACCCTGCCGTGGTCAACTATGTATGCTTTGTCAACCACCTCAAGCGTTCTTTCAACATTATGGTCGGTGATAAGAAGGCTTACTCCGGAGGCAACAAGGCGGCGTAGTTCGTGCTGCAGCTCTCCAACGGCAATAGGGTCGACTCCGCTGAACGGCTCATCCAAGAGAATCAGCGAAGGTCCTGTTACCATAGCCCTGGCGATTTCAAGTTTTCTGCGTTCTCCTCCGGACAGGAATCTGCCCTGGCTTTGGGCGACCTCGCTTAGAGCGAAATGCTCAATCAGCATATCGGCCCTACGGTTGCGTTCGGCGGTGGATATAGACATCGTTTCCAGAATTGCATAAAGGTTATCTCTTACGCTGAGGCGCTGAAAGATACTCGGTTCCTGTGAGAGATAGCCGATTCCAAGCCGAGCTCTTTTATACATCGGTTGTTTTGTGATATCCATACCTTCGAATACCACCGTACCGCTGTTTGGTACAATCATACCCATAATCATTCTGAAGGTCGTGGTTTTCCCGGCGCCGTTACGGCCAAGAAGGCCGACAATGCTCCGCCGAGAAATAGCAATGGAAATCTTGTTTACAACAGCCCGTCCAGAATATTCTTTTACCAGGTCGCAAGTTTCGAGGAGAGTTATATCTTTGTCATAGTTATCTGCCATTTTTATGCCTTAAACAACTCTGTTACAGGTATCGTACGCGGTATTATAACAATACCGGAAACCAAAGCAAATAAATAGCGGTTTGCCGGGAATTGGCCGCAGGTAGAAATGTTCTGGCTTTTACGGGATATTTTTGCTATATAGGTTTTTTCTGCCTTTTACGAAGTATGTAATTGTTCTTTGGAGTAGTGTATGTTTGCGGTTATGAGTGATGTACATTCGAACTTAGAGGCCCTGACAGTGGTGCTGGACGACATTGAGAGACGCGGTATCAAGACAATTTACTGCCTTGGAGACGTAGTTGGCTACGGTCCGAATCCCGGGGAGTGTCTGGACCTGATTATTGAGAAAACCAAGTGGTGCGTTCTTGGTAATCATGATTACGCAGTTTTTTATGAACCGACAAACTTCAATTATGGAGCGGAGCAGGCGAGTTTTTGGACTCGCTTTAGCCTTGAAAATGAACAGCAGGCGACTAAGCGCAACAGGTTCTGGAGCTTTTTGGGCGGGATGCCGATACGACAGAGTCTAAAAACAGACCTTGGAGCGGGCTCAGTAGCGATGGATTTTATTCATGCGAGCCCCAGAAAACCGATTAATGAATATATTTTTCCGGATGATGTTTATACCAATCCGATAAAGGTTCGTATCCTTTTTGAGCGTGTCGAACACATCTGTTTTGTGGGGCATACGCATCTGCCGGGAGTATTTCTCGACGAGCCGGATTTCTATTTGCCTGACGAACTGGGCAATGTTTATCCGATTATAGATAAGGAGAAAGCGATTATAAATATCGGCTCAGTAGGCCAGCCGAGAGATGGGGACAATCGTGCAAGTTATGTGTATGTCGAGGACAACGAGGTGAACTTTGTCCGGCTGGAATACGATTTCGAAACCACGATGAAGAAGATATTTGCAATTGAGCAACTGGACAGATTTCATGCCGAGCGACTACGCGAGGGGAGATAAGGGGATTGGTTATTAACAAATGGCTATGAGAGCTTTTTTACTATTAGTTACAGCCGGTTTTAGTTTATTCTCCGGATGGTTTGTCTGTCCTGCCTGCGGCAGTGATGCCAAAAAAGAAGAGTCTCAATTAATCGGTGCCAATGTGGTCCGTTTTGATGCTGACGGCGCTGCTGCCAGGAGAGTTAAACTCGGTTCGACAAATCCAGAGAGCGGTTTTAAGTTCGAGGTGGAGTTGACCAGTAGGGGAGCGGCTGTCAGCAAGGCTATTTTCAGTGAATTCGATGACCGTGATTATAAAAATCCTCAGCCCTTAGTGATTCTCTCGCCTGTACGTCTAGCGGGTGGCGGAGAGATTTTTTCAATGGCCAACGCGGGTTTCGTATTTGAGAGACATAAGCTGAAATTAGCACTTAATAAATTGCACTGGAAGAGTTACGGTGTGGGAAGAGACTATGACGGTTCGCAAACGGCTCGGTTCGAGGCGGTTATCAAAGATGCGGACGGTAAACCGGTTATAAGATTAACTAAAATATACAAGGTTGCTACCGGCAGTTACCTGCTGGATTGCGAAGAAACTATCGAAAATTTGTCATTTGAAGAGCAAAAAATTCGGTTTGATTTGACAGGACCGACCGGCCTTTGCAGAGAGAGTTTCAGGGCTGATATGAGAAAGGTCGTGGCCGGCTTTAGAAATTCGCAAGGCCAGATATCCAGCGTGAGACTTGACGCCAAAAAACTCGGCAAAGCGAAAACCATTGATAAAAGACGGCTGATAAAACCCGGTGCTGATTTTCTCTGGGCCGCTGTGGCCAATAAATATTTCGCCGCCATATTAGTGCCTTTACCAGATAAAGGCGAAAGCGTTTGTCACTGGATTGCGGACAAGAGAGGGCAGCTCTACAATCACGGTGACGACCGAGCTGGTGCCGGTAATGAGGCCATAGGAGTTGATTTGAGAATTGCATCAAGCCAATTAGCGGCGGCAGGTCAGGCCGACAGCACAAGAACGTATAATTTCCGACTTTATCTTGGGCCGAAAGACAAAAACCTGTTTGATAAAAACGAACTGTACAGAAGTTTGGGTTTCGTTGAGACAATAGATTTTATGGTCTGCTGCTGTCCCGCGGCTATTATACAACCTTTGGCTTTCGGAATATTGGCGATTATGAAATGGATGTATGGCTTTATCCATAATTACGGGGTTGTGATTATCATATTAGTTTTCCTGATGCGGCTTGCTATGCACCCGGTTACTAAAAAAAGCCAGGTTTCGATGAGCAAGATGAGCGTACTTGCGCCGAAGGCAGAGGAGATAAAGAAAAAATACGCCAATAACAAGGCCGAGTTAAACAAACAGTTAATGGCCCTTTACAGAGAGCATGGTGCAACTCCGATTATGGGTATGCTGCCGATGTTTATTCAAATGCCGATATGGATTGCCTTGTGGACGGCGATAAACATCAGTATTGACCTTCGCGGCAAGCCGTTTTTGCCGTTCTGGATTACCGACCTTTCTGCCCCGGATGCTCTCGTGAGGTTTTCGACGGTGACAATACCGCTGTTGGGATGGAAAGTTGATTCGCTGAACTTGCTTCCGATTTTGATGGGTGTGGCGTTCTATCTGCAGCAGAAACTGACGCCTAAACCGGCGGCGGCTTCAACTAATCCCCAGATGGCCCAGCAGCAGAAAATGATGATGATTATGTTGCCTTTGCTTTTTCCTCTGATGTTATATAAGGCTCCATCGGGGGTCAACCTGTACATTATGTCAAGTGTCTTTGCCGGTGTGATTGAGCAGTACGTTATTCGCAAGCACATCCGTGAGAAGGAAGAGGCCGAGTCGAAGGGCTTGGTGGCGGTAACGAGCAAAACCGGCGGCAAGGTCAAAAAGAAAAAGCCAAAACCATTCTTTAGAACTTAGAGTGATGTATGAGCTTAACGACACTATAATAGCTGTTAGCTCTCCGTCGCTGGGGGAAAGGTCGATTGTCCGAATATCTGGACCGGATACACTTGCCGTATTGCAGCAGGTTTTCGATACACCAATCGTTGGAGGAAGAAAAGGCGGTGTGATAGCGGGCAATTTAGCTGTTGATGTCGAGCTTCAAATCGAGGCACAGTTGTATCTTTTTTTGGCTCCGCATTCTTACACAGGCGAGACGGTCGCCGAAATTCATATCTATGCAAATCCCTCTATTACCGAGGTCCTGTTGGAAGGGTTGCTAAACAGAGGCCTTCGGATGGCAGGGCCCGGCGAGTTTACTGCAAGGGCATATCTTAATGGCAAGGTGGACCTAACTCAGGCCGAGGCGGTGAATGAAATCGTCACCAGCTCTAATAGGTTTCAATTAGCCGCCGCCGAAAAGCTCCTTGGCGGCAGCCTGTCTGAGACAACAGTGAAAATCCGTTCGGAGTTGATGGAGTGTCTCAGTCTTATTGAGGCGGGGTTGGACTTCAGCGGTGAAGATATCGAATTGGAAACCGGCCTTGAGATGGCTCGCAGACTTTCTGTTGTAAAAAGTGAACTTGAACAGTTATTGTCTGGCAGTATCAATTGTGAATCGACGCTTGATTTACCGGCCGTTGGAATCGCAGGTGCACCTGGTGCCGGTAAGAGCAGCTTGCTAAATAAACTGGCAGGTTACGAAAGAAGCATCGTATCGGCAAGCCGCAAAACTACGAGGGATGTATTGACAAGCCTGTTGACTTTGGAGCACTGTCGGTGCGTGCTGTTCGATTGCGCCGGACTTATGCAGCAGCCGCATAGTATTCTTGATGAATTGGCACAGCAGGTTGCGATCAAATCACTGCAAAACAGTTCAGTAGTTGTATTTTGTGTCGATATATCGAAAACGGACTGGGCTGAGGATGTTTTGGTTTGTGAGCTAATAGAAAATAAAGTATTGATACCTGTGTCGACAAAGTCGGATTTGCTCTGTGGAGAGCTGTTAACTAAGCGTCTTGCTGAATTGAGAGAGTTATTTGGCTTAGATTTTATCGTTACAAGCGCGAAGAACGGCACTGGTGTAGAGCGGTTAAAAAATGTACTCGAGGAGAAGATAATTGAACTGTCGCTCGGAAGCGATAAGCGTGGTATGAGATATGAAGGGCGAGATGCGAGCTTGATTGCGCTTACGGCCCGGCACAGACAGGCAGTTACTGAGGCGATTAAAGATATTGGTGAGGCAATGAGTGAATTAAAAGCCGGCAATGACGAAATTGCCGCGATGATGCTGCGGCTTGCTTACCGGGGCATCTCCGACATTGAACAGAGGCATATTGATGAAGAGGTTCTGGAAAGGATATTCTCTCGCTTCTGTATAGGCAAATAGTCGGCTGATGGTTCTGCGCCTGATGCTTTACCTTGTCGAGATTATGTGGTCGGACGTTTGCGCTGACCGAGCAGTATAATGTCTCGAAGCGCTTCGGCGCTGGTTGCAGCCATCCATCTTTTCTCGAAGTTCGGGTCCTGTACTATCTGTGCGATGGCGGAAAGCGAATAGAGATGAAAGTTTCGCTCGTCTTTGCTGCCCGCAATCACAAAAACCGCCTGTATTTTACTGTGCTTATCCGAAAAGCTGACGCCGTCTTTGCAGCGAGCGATGAGTATGTCGAATGTGTGTTCGCCTTCGATTACTATGTGAGGTATCGCCAGATTATCGCTTAGCACAGTGCTGCTTTCCTTTTCTCTAGCTGCAAGTCGCTGGTAAATATCTGCCGCCTGCCCGCTAAGCCGGGCGGACAACTGCTCTGAGGCAAGATTGAAGAATTCATCGATGGCCATCGCCTTATCTATGTTAAGGACAACACATTTCTCTACTATATGGTCGAACCTGTCTTTTACAATGTCGTCTCGTTGTCTGATGATATCCCTGAGTTCTTCTTCAAGCGAGTAGCTGGTGAGTTCTTTTGCGGTGATTCGTTCGATGAGATGAAGCAGGGCGTATTCTCTGCTTGTTCTGATTCGGCCGTAGAACCAGTACACGAAAATTCCGGCGATGATGAGCAAAAAGCTGACAAACAGGGCTTCTTTTCCCATTTCGAGGATGATGAAACCGAAGCCGATGATTCCAGCGAGTTGCATCCAGGGATAAAGCGGGACTCGGAAGGTGGGGCGGTAGTTCTGAATTCGGCTTTCGCGCAGGATTATAACTGACAGACACGCAAGGATGTTCGTAAGAATTAAAACAACGGAAGCTGCTTCTACGAGGACCTCCAGTCTCAAAAAAAGAGAGACGATTATGAAGGCGGCGGTGACAAGCAGGGCGTTTTGTGGTGTCCTGAATCGCGCATTTATTCTGCCGAAGAGTTCCGGCATCAATCCGTCGTTGCTGAGCGGCACAAGACTTCTGGCGGCCGTCATAATACCAGCGTTTGCAGTGGAAAGAAAGGCGAGGATGGCCGCGATTGCCAGCGCAATCTTGCCCCAGTGGCCCATAAATATCTCCGCTCCATCAGAAATAGGCATAAGTGAATGACCGAGTTTTCCGCCATCGAGAACGCCGACCGTTACGAAGACCATAAATGCATAGAAGATGCTTACCACGAGCAAAGAGGTTATCATGCCCAGAGGAATATCACGTGCCGGATTTTTTATTTCCTCGGCAACGCTGGCGATTTTCAAAAGTCCGGTATAGGAAACAAACACAAAGCCGGTCGTGAAAAACATACCAGCTAGCCCGTGCGGGACAAAAGGCGTGAGGTTGTCAGCCTTTACTTTCGGCAGGCCGGTTACAATATACACAAGCATAAGAGCAAACAAACTGACAACAAGTACAACCTGGGTCCTGCCGGCCTCTTTGATGCCGATGAGATTTATCCCGAGAAACAGCAGGCAGAAGAACAAGGCAATAATGTGTATGTCAATATCAATAATCAACTGCGTAAAAATCGACATACCCACAAGTGCGAACGCACTTTTCATCGCAAGCGAGAACCAGCTGAGAAGTCCAGCAATGGTGCCGACACCAGGTCCTAAGCTTCGGATTATCGTAAAACAATCACCTCCGGCTTTGGGCATAGCGGTTGTCATCTCGGCGATGCTCAACATCCCCGGCAACGACAACAGTCCCGCAAGGAAATAGCAGACAATCACTGAAGGTCCGGCTTTTGCGAAAGCCATTCCCGGCAAAATGAACAGGCCTGAGCTAATCATCGCACCGGAGGCTATGCAGAAAATACTGAGTAGACCTAATTCCTGTTTCAGCTTCATAGTCCGTCACTTTGACTTTAGGGCTGCCTATGAACTATAGGCGGACCGATTTTAAAGTAAATCGTGCGGACGATATGGTAGTTTGTCTGCTATAGTTAGACAAGAGTTAATTTTGTCGTACGGCCGATGAAGATGCGTTATTTATCTTTGGCCTCAAATTCTGCATCGATTACGTCGTCTCCACCTTTTATTTTTACCTCGCCTTCCGGCGGTGGCGGGGGCTGTTGCCCGGCTCCACCAGGGCCGGCTGAAGAGGCCTGTTTTTTCGCCGCCTCTTCGTAAAGCACCTTGCCCAATTCTTGGCCGGCCGCCCCGAGATTTTCAATGGCTTTTTTTATGGCACCGGCGTCTTCGCCTTTTATAGCTTCTTTCAGATTGTTGACAGCATTTTCGATTCCACCTCGGGTTTCAGCAGAGACCTTGTCACCATGTTCTTTGAGAGTCTTTTCCGTTGAATAAATTAGTTGGTCGGCCTGATTCTTCAGGTCAACTACCTCTCGCTTTTTCTTGTCTTCCTCGGCGTGGGTCTGGGCCTCCTGAGTCATCTTCTGAACTTCCTGTTCACTCAGTCCGGAACTGGACTTAATTTCGATTGATTGCTGCTTGCCCGTGCCCATGTCTTTGGCGGAGACATTCAAGATGCCATTGGCGTCAATATCAAACGCAACCTCAATCTGAGGAATGCCGCGCGGTGCGGGCGGAATGTCGGTCAGTTGAAATCTTCCGAGCGTACGGTTATCCCTGGCAAATTCCCTTTCGCCCTGCAGGACATGAATGTCAACAGTTGTCTGGCTATCGGCAGCCGTCGAGAATATCTCCTTTTTATTGAAAGGGATAGTGGTGTTTTTATCGATGAGTCTTGTCATTACTCCACCTAAGGTCTCTACGCCTAATGAAAGGGGCGTAACATCCAACAGCAGAATGTCCTTTACGCCAGCATCACCGGAAATGATTGAACCTTGAATGGCGGCACCTAAGGCAACAACTTCATCGGGATTAAGGCCCTTGTTGGGTTCTTTGCCAAAGATTTCTTTAACAATCTCCTGAACCTTCGGTATCCTTGTTGAGCCACCAACAAGTAGTATTTCAGCGATATCGCCCTTTGCGAGCTTGGAATCAGCAAGAGCTTGCTCACATGGAGGTTTGAGTTTTTTTAGCACGTTCTCAACAAGAGTCTCGAACTTGCTTCTTGTGATTGTAATCTGTAGATGCTTGGGGCCGGAAGAATCCGCAGTGATAAACGGCAGGTTCACTGTGGCCTCCAGTTGTGTGCTCAGTTCACATTTTGCCTTCTCTGCTGCTTCTTTGAGCCGTTGATGCGCCATCGGGTCCTTACGAAGGTCGATGCCCTCAGTCTTTTTAAATTCGTCTGCCAAGTAATTTATCAGCATTTCATCAAGGTCATCACCACCAAGATGGGTATCGCCATTAGTGCTGAGGACTTGGACTACATCTTGGCCGATTTCCAAGATAGAGATATCGAATGTACCACCGCCGAAATCAAATACCGCGATCTTTTCTTCCTTTTTCTTCTCCAGCCCGTAAGCCAGCGCCGCTGCTGTCGGCTCATTAATAATCCGCTCGACTTTTAAGCCCGCTATCCTGCCGGCGTCCTTTGTTGCTTGGCGCTGCGAATCGTTAAAGTACGCGGGAACCGTTATAACAGCGCTTTCAATCTTTTCGCCGAGATAATCTTCTCCGGTCTTTTTTAAATCCTGCAGAATCATCGCTGAAATTTCCGGTGGAGTGTATTCTTTGCCGCGGACATTGACCTTGACCAGTTCCTCTGGCCCTCCCGTTATCTTATACGGCACAATCTTCTCTTCTGATGAGACCTCATTATGTCGTCGACCCATAAAACGCTTGATGGAGAATACCGTATTTTCCGGGTTGGTCACCTGCTGGTGCTTGGCGATTTGTCCGACCAGCCGTTCGCCTTTATCGGTAAAACCTACTACTGATGGAGTCAGCCGGGAGCCGGAGGAGTTAATCAAAACCTTCGGCGAAGAGCCTTCCATCACGGCAACTACCGAAAAGGTTGTTCCTAAATCTATTCCGATGATTTTGTTAGTAGCCATATCGAAATTCCTTTCGTTTTTTTGCGTTCGTTATATTAGCGTGTGGAAACATCACTGTAAACAAAATAAGCAAAAGCCGTGCCATCTCCGGTGCCGAATCAGCTTATACCGCTTAATTTGTTTGTTTGCAAGGGCTTATGTCTTACTCCCCGCGCTTTTTTAATTTCTGGTTTTTCAGCTTATTGTGCCATTTTGGCAGATGAATAAAGTATGGCATGATAAACTTTGGTGTATAGAAGGAAAGCTGTATGTGCGCTCAATCAGTGTTGAGTTCTATCTGCTATCCGTTCAGTGCCGAGCGGATAATTTTGGCCCTGAGGATGTCCCTGTGGGCCGCGTCCAGAGTTTTTCCACAGTTTAATTGCAGATGCGCCGGCTGGGTGAGCATGAACAGCCGGTTTATGGTTGTAATTGACAGGCCTGCCGATTTATCAGCCACGCCGCCCGCGATAATCTTGCAAAGCTTTTCTATCGCCGGAGTTGAAACGCCCATACG
>CAZDQP010000032.1:0-21216 GCA_964507485.1 uncultured Pirellulales bacterium
ACATCTATCAGACGATTCCACAGTGCATCAACTTTCGGGTGTTCCTGGTTTCCATATAATGGGTGGCTGGGTGAAGATTCTCCCCAAGTTGCATTATAATGGTAGTCAACATCGGCCCATATATCATCGTTCAGGACACCTCCCTCATTATAGTTACGGCCCCAGGTCAGGTCTTTGTCCCACGGCAGCATATACCATCGCTGGGTGCCGGCGGTATTGCGATACAGATAGTAGTTCTTAGCGACAGCATCATTGTCGTGCATCGTAACCATCACTGCCCAATAGTTCAACATACGGGGGATATCAATATTATCAAAAATGAAGTTTCTCCGTGCCTGGCCGGTAAGATTGTTGATGCCGTTTAATAAATCATGCAGGTCGTTGAAATCGCCGTCGTTAGGTCTGTGCTTTTCGTAATAATTGGGAAGCTGGGCGAGCGGATAATAAGAGCAAACAGAATCCGCCTTATACAATGCTCCCGTTTCTACATCAAGATTATACCGCTCAATGTAATCATCATCAGGATGCTCAAAATAAAAGTAAAGGCCAAAAAATTGTCCGTTTTGATACAATCGCACAGGAAAAAATGTGCTGGAAGGAGAGCCGCAATACCCAAGTAACTTATAGGCCAGGTACTCGCGCATATAAGTTTTGTCCGAGTAGGAGGCCTGCATATTAAATTGGTCAACGGGTATTTCAGTTATTCCTAATTTGTAAAAATCATGTCCATGAGAAAACTCAAACTTCCAGCATTTCTTTGGCCAGGTTCGAGCTGTTTGACCTCTTACTCGTATTCGCACTCCATCGTAAAGTATTCCGTCATAATACAACAATGCTGGTTCGGTTTCATCAGTGTTGTAATGAGCTAATGCATCGCTATAATCAGCAGGGTCTATGAACCAGTGGAAAATAGGCAGACCTGTTATTATTGATTCATCATCCTCAGTTACTGTTCCGGTGTAATTAACCGTGTCATCGTCACGGGGAAAGCCCATCGTTCCTGTAGCCCCGGTAGCATCGATTCGATATCGAATAAGTGTATTGAGTGGCTGGGCAGGTATGGTTGCTCCATATACACCATCTCCGGCACCGCCGTCGCCGCTTAAGCCGTCATCCTGCATAGCGATTACGACGGGCGTGCCGAAGTTAACGATGTACTCCAAATTAACGGTTGTGGCGTCCTGTACGAATGCGGTCACCGTAATCTGCGAATTCGGCTCGACTGTTCCGTGCTGAACATCGGTGATCCATGGAGGCAGGCCGGTTGAGTTGACACTGTTGAGGATGCCGGCGGTGTGTTCGGCACCGGCAACTGATGCACGCCAGTTGCGCGGGGTGTCGCCGTCAAGCGTCGGATCAATCCTTTCCAGCGAAGGGCCCAAACCGTCAGGGGTAACAGGCCAGGGCGGTAAATCGGTAAAGTCCACATCGTCAACCACATCACTATTGGCATCAATCACTTGTATTGTTTCACCATTGTTTTGTATATTACCGTCGTATACAAAATCGGGAGAAAAACCATAGGTTTCCTGGAACCGGTTTGCATCTTTAGCCACAATTAGGTATGCATTTGGCCCGATAGAAGCACCCGGGCCAAAGGTAAAGCTAAGACCATTGATTCGCCAGTCTTCAAGATCCACAGTAACGCCGTCGGTGTTGTAAAGCTCGAGAAAATCGTCTTCGTCGACGTCTGAAGCCGGATGATACATTATTTCATTAATGACGACGTTTGCATTGGATTGTGAGAGCGGTATTACCAGACCGAACGCACATATCAGGACGACCAGCAGCTTTACTTTTACAGTTTTTGAGTTTCTTTCCATAGCCCTGCCTTATAATAAATTTTCAAATACGCCAACTTTTTAGTCAGTTCTTACTTCTTATGTTCTGTGTTTTTATTTTTAGTAAGTCTGCTCCCCGGGAGCTGCTTCGGCAGATTTCCAATTGTTGACATCATCACCGAAAAGACTCGGAGAAACCCGCTGCAGGGACTCACCGCCGCCGTTTGCTGAGTTCGTATATACCCATGGATCCAAACCGGGGAAATTTTCATGGTGTTCACCGTCGCTGTAGTCAACATTATCGACGCAAATATAATAACGTGAACCGTATGGATCATTAGGGTCTACTGGCTCCCACGGTATTGAAAGCTCGATGTTTTCACCTTCATTACTGAGTTTGCCTGAATCCCATTCGAAAACTATAGATGAAGGTACAAGTGGATATAGCAAGGTAAATGTTGGCTTGTCTCTGACCACCAAGAAATACCCGTGGGCAGGTATCGTTGTGTGATACGGGAAAGTATAGCTTATCCCTTTTGTTATTTCCCAGCTAAGATCATTGGTAGTGCAGGGATCATATACCCAAAGGTCTACACTATGGTCTTCAATATTATATAACTCGATGTATTCATAGTCGTCATCGTCCGGGTTGTCGGTATCAAAATAGTACATAATTTCGTTGATTACCACCGGGCCGACTTTTGGGTAAGCGTTGGACGCGCCCGGAGTGTTTGAGTCCATTGATGGAAATTTGACTTCACCTGTGCTTGTGGTGTAACGACCAAACGATACACCATCTTCTGCAGCGTCAAATTCCACGTCGTCCATTCCAAAAGGGAATCCATTCCTACTTAAGGAAAGAAATACATCATCGCCGTTTTCGCTTAGTCCAAACTTCGCTCCAAAATGAGTATCCTCATAAAAAACTACATAGCCGTATGGAGGAATATTTGTCCCATTTGCGATTTGGTAAGCTTCTGAATCTGTTAAATGGCGATCGCTATCGCTAAGATACCAGCCGCTGATATCAATAGCTGAGCCGGAAGTATTATAGAGTTCTATCCAGTCAGGCGCTACGCCATGGGAATGGGACAATACTTCATTGATAATCACCGTGCCGGTCGGCAGGTTCGGTTCCACTTCCAGCCAGCTATCCGCTAACACTGCAAGGTCAAGGAAGTCCACTTTGCAATCCCTGTTCAAATCGCCCTCCGGACAGTCCGCCGAGACCAAAGAAGCAATAAGTAAAAGTATCACGGATGATAGTGATGACGTTTTCATACTTCTTCTCCTTCATATTGTTGTTATAAGTCTATTTATTTGCTGGTTCCTTGCCCGATATCGTTCATTCACAACAAAGTATCTTCACCTGCGCGATACACGCAAAACTTCAATTACATACTTGCAAGCAGGGCAGAGATATGCGTCGTTCAGGCTTCTTAAAACCTGCCCTTATTTATCATCTGCTTTCCCGCTTTTTTTCATCCGTGAATGCAAAAAAACCGAAGCCAAAAAGGCTTTGGGCGCTCCGTCATTTTATCGTACTTAAGAACGTAGATAGAGAAACCTTGGGGTTGTGCTTTTTACACACCGACTGAGGATTCAAATCCTCCTCAACCTGTACCCTAAAAGCTCGGCTATAATACACCGGTTGCTTTTCTAAGCCTCCTTCAGACAATAAAATTTCTACGCTTTTAAGAAAATTTAACATACCCTAATCAGGTTCAGAAGTCAAGCAAAATACTTAAACATGTTGGAATTGTACGGAGCTATATTTTCTTGATGGTAAACATAAAAAAGCGTTTTCGGGGCATATACTTACTAGCTAGAAGATTATATATGGTTACAAAGATCATAATTATCAGGTTGCTTAAATTACAACGAGACCTCTCGAAAGAATTATTTACTGTATTTCATATGATTCCATGAGTAATTGCTTTTCCTGCAATGAATCCGGACAAGCTGTTTTTCGAACAGGAAAGACTGATTTTTTGCTCCGACTATCCATATATAATATCTTTATTGGTTAGGAGTCCACCACAATTCAATGTCATCAACATTCCGGCCCGAATACGGAAATGCCCATGGCAAAATCCTGTAACTCCACCGGATATATACTGTGTTCTGCCCGTCTGCAATACTGCTGATGTCATACTCTTCAATCTGCCATCTGTCATCGGCTATCTCAGTCCTTTCTGTGTGGTTCCAAACAGCAATCCAGGGTCCTCCATTTGAAGCTTCTACCATACATTCAACATACCCTGGCTCATCCGTATTCAACCATCTGGCAAATCGTAGCATTATATTGTTAAAGTTATTACAATCAAACGGTCCCTTTCACTTAGTACAAAGATTCCTCGATTGTCCTAGAATTGTCCTATTTTTGAAGTCACGAGTTGAATATTTTTATAGTAACTTATCGTGATAGATAATTCATTGTAGAAAAACAGCTTGTGTTCTAAATCCGTGTTTTCTAAAATGTAATGGAGAGAGCGGGTTCGAATCCCGCCCTTTCCGTTATATTTGATAGTGTAGTTACAAACTCTTGAACTTCAGGGTATAATTATTCTGGAAGTCCATCTCAACATATTGACATATAGCACATTGCCAGGGGTTATAATGGCCCGGCCTGTAAGGGATGCTCTTTATGTAAAATGTTAAATTTGTGTCACAGAATTTAAAATAATAAGGGTTAATCCAAGTCCGCAATCTGCAACACATTTGCAACAACTATATACTTTTAGGCTACTGTTACGCTTCGGTTGCATTACGGCCAGCATCATAAGTCTTTAATTAACAATTGTTAATGCTTTATTGACAAATACTTACAAAACCCGCGTTCAATCTGTCGATCCGGAGGTTGAGGGTTCGAGCCCCTTTCGGCCTCGTTATACGCCTTGTTAGGAACAATTACTGGCAGGGCGTTTTTATTTGCGCCTAACGTTTCAGTTTTTAAAGGCCGGGCAATATTTTTCGTGTAGATATTCATCAAGTATCGTAATTGTATCTTAGGTACTGGAAAGTACGAAATGAACTGTTATATGAGGCAAAAACTATTATAATAAAACCTTAGGTTGTTTTTCTTGCTAAGCTTTTGTCTTAGAGGCTGTTTTGTTCTTTGCTATCTCTATCCAATCTGGTTTTGAGACGAATTTTTCAAATTTTTCAAATTCGGTTACTATGCTTTTGAGCAGTTCTTGAGCCTTCGACAGATCTCCCTGTATAGCCATAGTTTCAAGTTGCCCGGCCACTTCCGACAAGTTGGCTACTCCCATATTTCTTCCTGTACCTTTGATAGCATGGGCATGTAACTTCACATTCTTAATATTGGATGTGTTAACTGCGGCAGTAAGTTCCTGAAGGTGCTTTTTGCTGTCATCCAGGTAGGTTGGCATGACTTCTTTTATTATCTGCTCGTCGAGACCGCCGGCAGTAACTTTCGCCCAGTCGATCATAACTTCGTCTCTATTCTCAACTTCATTATCATAATTTTCGTTATCCATTGGGTCACCTGGTTTATCTGTTAAATCAGTATTTTCACAAAAGACCTCTCCGCCGAGGTATTTTGCTATTGTTTGTATAAGCTTGGAGTATATCAGAGGTTTAGATAAGTAGCTATCACAGCCGGCTTCGAAACATTTCTGCTCATCTCCCGGCATGGCATGGGCCGTCAGAGCGATTATAGGTGTGTTAATCCCTTCTTTTCTAATTGCTTGTGTGGCCTCGTACCCGTTCATATTGGGCATCTGAATATCCATGAAAATTATATCAAATGGCTGGCTGGTTGCTTTCTCAACCGCCTTGTTGCCATCGTCGGTCATTGTTACTTCGAGCCCCATCTTTTCCAGGAGGTAACTCATAAGTTTTTGGTTGGTTGAAACATCTTCGGCTACTAATACTCGACCGGAAAATTTCACTGGTTCCGTAATTGTTACATCCTGATATTCTTGCTCTTTTGAATCTGTCACTTCAAAGTGAGTTTGAGAGTCGATACCAATATTTGTTGGTACAACAAGCGAAAATACAGATCCTTTACCAGATTCACTTGTTACGGTTAGCTGCCCACCGAGAAGCTTTGTTAATTGCTTTGTTATGGATAACCCCAATCCTGCTCCGCTGTATTTGCGACTTGCTGTTCCATCTAGCTGTACGAACGATTCAAATATTTTTTCATTTTGGTCGACTGGTATTCCGATTCCGGAATCTTCAATATCGAAACGAATGAAGGATTTACCATCAATTTGCTCCTGGCCGATTTTTAACTGAACATATCCTTGCTCTGTGAATTTAATTGCATTGTTAACAAGGTTGACCAGACACTGACGTAGTCTGGCTGGATCACCTTTAATTTGTACTGGCAGATTCCCGTATTTAATAATTTCAAATTTTAAACCTTTTTTCTCTGCTTCAGGCCTCATTAGCGATTCTACAGAATCGATGATTTTTGAAGGGAAGAAAACTGTCTTTTTTAGATCGAGTTTGCCTACGTCAGCTTTGGAAAAATCAAGAATATCATTAATCATATTCAGTAAGTGCCCGCCGCTTTGTCGGATAAGTTCTACATATTCCTTTTGGTGTTCGGGCATCTCTTCTCCTGCCAGGATATCACTAAAACCGATGATGGCATTCATAGGTGTACGGATTTCATGGCTGATATTGGCGAGGAACTGCCTCTTGGCTTCATAGGCCTCAATGGCCTGCTTCGCCATCTGATTAGCGCTTGTGGTGGACTGCATTAATTGTGTGTTAACTTGCTCCAACTCATCCTTGGATTTTTTCAGTACCTCTTCGGTTTGCTTACGCTTGGTAATGTCTGAATCTGCGCCTCTGTATCCAAGCAGATTACCAGCATCGTCAAGCATCGGCACTCCGCTTGTTATAAACCAAACTATACTGCCGTTCTTGTGAACGTTTCGATTCTCGAATAATTGAAAGGGTTCTCTTCGAGCGAATACTTCGAGGGCAGATTTCTTCAGTTGTTCACGTTCTTCCAGAGGGAAAAGATCATAAAAGTATTTTTGTCCGACAAGTTCCTCGGGTTTGTAACCCAGCAGCTTTTCTATTATTGGACTCACATATGTGTACAAGCCATTTGCGTCCGTTTCCCATATCCATTCTTGAGCATTTTCTGCTATTTGCTGAAACCGTTTTTCGCTCTCCCGCAATGCCTCTTCTATCTTAGCAGCATGAATAACCATAGAGGTCGAGTGCGCAATACCCTCCAGCAGAGCGTCTTCCTCCGGAGAAATAGGATGCTTGCTGAAGAGTGCCAAAACGCCCAGAGGTGTGCCGTCGGTGTGCATCAGGCGATAGCCGGCAAAAGATACCAATCCCAATTCTTTGACCCAATCGTGATTGTGAACGCGAGGGTCGGTTGCCGCTTCGTTGGTAAGGAATTTATCATGCTCTCCCGAGGCGACAAGCCCAATCTTGTAACAGCCAAATGGGACCCGACGATGGACTTTTCCATCGAGGTGGGTATAACGGCCGGAGCTTGCCATTAGGTGTAGACACTTATCTCTAAATCGACAAACATGTGGCCCCTCAGTAACCTCAGCATGAGTGCAATCAGATTTGCATCGGTCTCCGGGTTTGATGGTCCAGACCCTCGCAAAATCGGCGTCGAGGATACGTACCACCGTGTCGGTGACATGCTTAAGTTTCTGCTCGATTGGAATCGGTGGCAGAAGTAACTCTTGGAGTAATTTGACTGCCGTGTGTCGTTCTTCTGCCAGCTTATGCTCAGTGATGTCTCTTACAATTGAGCAAAGTCCGATGATGTTGCCTTCGTCATCATCAATACGCCACGTTCGCAGAGAAACGGGAAGTATTGTACCATCCTTCTTGGTATACTCCTTCTCAAACTCTGATGAACCCTTCTCTATTGCTTTTTGAACCATTTCTTTATTGTTAATGTGCCATTTTTCTGGAGTGAGTTCCAGATAAGTAAGCTTCTTGAGTTCTTCCAGAGAATATCCGAGCATATCGGCATACGCCTGATTGCAGTCGGTGATGTAGCCTTTGGGGTCTGCCGTTGCAATGCCATCATGCGATGATGTAAATAACGTGCGGAATTTATATTCGCTCTTCTTTAGTGCTTCCTCCGCCTGTTTGCGTTCGGTAATATCACGTATTATGCCAATGACACCGATTATCTGGCCGATGCTGTTACGGTGCGGTGTGTAAGTACCGGATATCCAGCTGGACTTTCCTGTTTTGGGAGATTGGTATATAATATCAGGTGAGGATACCGTTTCACCTGTCAGTGCACGTTGAAGAAGTTTATCAATGCCCTGTTCATGAAAGTTCGGAAAGACTTCGGCTGTTTTTTTACCGACGACGGCCTTTTTCTCCATACCTGTCAGCTTTTCCATGAATGTGTTCCATTCGAGATACCTTAATTCTGTGTCGTAAACAATCACGCCTGCGCTGGCATTTGAGATTATATCCGAGTTGAACTTCAGGGCGTTTTGTAACAGGGTGTCAGTTTTTTTGCGGGCTTCCTCCATTAGCTTCTGCTTGGTAATGTCCCTGACATAATGAACCGCTTCAACAATTTCTCCGTTGTCACCTAATATAGGATAGGCGGATATTTCCAGATGTTTTCTAAGAGCATCATAATAAATTTCTGCTTTGGCTGCTTTGCCTGTTGATAAGACTTTTTTCAGTGGACAGTATTCAGGCGGCCTCTTTTTGTTGTGTATCAGCTTGCAGCATTGCTTACCGAGAAGTTCACAGGGTTGTTTTCCGAAGACGTCGGCAAATGTTTTATTAACAAGCTTAAATTTAAAATCAGTGCCAACAATCGAAATCCAATCAGGAAGGGAATCGAATATATTGCACCATTTTTTGGCGGACTCATATTGTTCTCTGTAGTAACGAATCCGCATCTGTCTCCAAACAAAGCCCAAACTTGCACCAGCGCCTCCTAATAAAATTGCGATGAAAGCGATTACTAAAAGTAATCTTTGCTTTAAAGGCGCATATACTTCGGATACATCCATCCGCGTAACCATAAACCACGGCGAATCAGGCACGGAACGAACATCAGCTATTACCGGTACTCCACGATAATCGATTCCATCAACGATGCCTTCATATCCCAGTACCGCTTTAGCTGCTGGCAAGTTTATATCTGTAATTGGACGCTTTAGGGAAAGAGCGGCGCCATCTTGAAACTTAAGTTCATTCAGAAATTCAACTGAATCTCCTGCTTGCAGCGCAAGTAGTGTTTCCGCCGTCATACTCGCTAGTGGCCAGTTTACGACATATGGATATAAATACTCCTTGGGGTCAATGCTCAGGACGATTATGCCTATCGGCCGGTTGTTGTCCAAATCCAAAATGGGAGCAAGCGCACCTAAACATATCTGGTTATCGATTGAATGGCGGTGGAAATCCAGAAAGGCTACATCACCGGATCTCATAACTTTGGTTATGTCGTCTGTTATATGGGAAATATCTACTTCGGATGTCTTGGGAGCAAAGATTCGCTTTACACCGTGAGCGTCAAGCAATATGACAGCGCGGTAGTTGTAGGCCGTCCGAAATTGATTTAACCACTTTTCAAGCTGCCCACGCACATCAGCGTTATCTGGAGCATCAAAATATTTACTTACAAGTTTGGAAAACAATGTGTTTTTGCATAAAGTGCTGGCGTCGCCTAAACGTTCTCTTCTCCAGTTCACAAGTTGGTCTGTTTTCAGCTTGCCGATAGCAGTGAGTTGTTTTCCTACTTCATCTTTATATTGTTTTTTATGATGTGAATAATGGAAATAACCGGCGCCAATTATGCAGGCGGAAAAAATGATGAAAATCAGGATTAATACATATAGTGACTGTTGATTTTGTTGATTGTGTTGCCCCATATTTAAACTCTTTATTTTCTATGGTTGTCAGTTCGTTATCAGGGGGTATGTGCCTTGTATTTCTATATACCCCTAACTGATAACGCTTTTTCCATGTCAATAAAGTTCATCGACCTGAGTAGGCAAAAAATGAATATTGTAAACCCAAAAATCTGAAGGTTTGGTTTGTATGCAAAGAATAGTTCATAACTTCTTGTGTATAAATGACTTGCTTCCCCCGTAATGTCTTCTTGGTTATGGCGATTTATTTTTGAAAAGATAAGTGTTACTTATAGGACGAAATCACCCGTCTGATTTGTATTGTGTATGCACTGATACCATTTCACTACAGGTAACTGATCTGCATAAATCCGTCAAAAAACAAAACCAGCGTGCGGCTACAATATTGCACCGCCAAATGTAGCAAACGCTTATTTCCTGCACAACAAAAGTTACCTAATGGCAGGATGAAGCGGATATATTGTTGTGGTAGCTTTCCGGCGGGCCGAGATAGCTGGGTTTAAGTCCGCCAGCATCCAGGACAATTTTCTGAAGCACAATGCCTGGGTCAACCATCCAGAATTTTAGAACATGCTCGCCCGCTTTTTTAATGCGGTGTTTGGAAGTCAGTACTTTAATATTCTCCATTACCGCCTGATTCCAGTACGAAGGATATTTCCAGTCGGGAACTGTTTCATTCAAGTGGATGTTAATAATTTGCGGTTCCTCGTCGTCAAATGAAACAGCATACCGCAAACCTTGAGTATTAAGGAAGTTTTGGGTAGGGGATATATACACTTTAACTTCCACCTTTCCGCTGTCGAAAAGATACATGTTATATTCTAAGCGGGGGCTGTCTCCTCCGGGTTTCTGGCTTTGGCTTGTTACCGGCACAGCAGTTACACCAGAAAGTGTTCGGCCTAAATCCGGGATAACAAGCCACTTGATTGGACCTGAATCAACTGCGCGGGAGTAATGTTCGGCCTCTATGGAAACGTAGCCGTTGCTTTCGACAAAGCCATTAACCTGTCCCTGTTTAGGAGATTCGGGATTATTAATGGGGGCGTAAACAGCGACCTTTTTGTTATCTGGTCCGGCGATAGTAATCGCAGCTTTCTGTTTTCCTGTGGGGGCCTTCTGCCAGTCTACGCTTACCCAAACTCGCTGCTGCTTCTCGATTTTTCCCTGATTTGGTGTAACAGTCAGCCACGGTTCTCCTGATTCGATTTTGTAATCGAAGGCTGTCTGTCCACGATTGAATATTTCTATATAGTGTTTCTGCTGATTAAAGGGGTCGAACTCAGGCAGTATAGCTTTGCTCCTATCCTTTGGCCACCATCTGTCTGAGCCTTCAATCGCTACGCCCATATCCGCGGCGCTGGGGACTCTGATGTTATTAACATCGGGCATAATGTTACTGCGGGGCGGATTCCATGATGTGTAGCCGATATGCGTAGTGGCCATTATATGGTTCCATTTCCCACCTGCCATGTCCTTGTGGTAATAACGGGAAAGCTCAGCGTCTTTGTTAAATAATTCTTTGACTTTGTCTGCCATATCGTTAGTAGCGGCACGGGCTTGTTTGGCGTAGAGGCGATTCTTTCCAAGTGTTACATTAAGTTCATTTAAATTAGCGCATGCCTTAGCTGGATACAGCACAAGCTGATAATAAGCATCTTTGTATTCAGCGGGTATTTCCTTATAAATCTTCTCGGCCTTCTCCGTAATTTTCTTATAGTCGTCGACTACTGTTTCCGCCTCGCGGTAGTTTGTCAGACTATAGGTGTCTGGAGCTAGGCTCTCGGGTTTGCGTCGGCCGTTGTACTTTGTGTACTTATTGAGAATGTCGGCGATGTCTTCGGCATACTTCGGGCCGAACTGTTGCTCCGCCCAGTCTTTGGTGTATTCTGGTAATTTCTCTGCCGGCCATCTATTGGGATTCCAGCCGTAATCGATGAAAAATGAGATTGGAAACTCCATCGGTTTGATGTCTCCGACGTTGACAATCCAGATTCTATCGGCCCCGTAACGATATGCTAAGTGCAGTTGTTCCCAGACTTTTTGTATGGGACTGGTGTTGAGCCATTCGTATGAGCGGGGCCCGCCGTGGAAGTCGAAATGATAATAGATGCCTGCTCCGCCGCTTCTTTTACGCTCCTGTTCCGTAGGCAGTCGCCTGATATTGCCCCAATTGTCGTCGCACCACAGTATTGTTATGTCGTCGGGGATTTTCGCTCCTTTTTCATAATATTCTTGTGCCTCCTTATAAGGACACCATAACTGCGGCACTTTGGTTACGTTCGGATTGATTTCCTCGGCTATGATTTTACGCTGCACGTCAATGATCTTTTCGAGCATTGCCGCACATTCTTGGACGGTTTTGTTTTTGGCCATTGCGGTGTCGTTTGCCCCGCGCAGGCCCATTGAAATGATGCTTTCGTAATTTTTATTGCGCCTGACGCCTTCACGCCAGAATTTTTGCATATTATCGGTATCGGTCCAGTAGTCCCAGGGTTTACCGTAACGCCTGTCCCATTCTGCTTGCGCCCGCAGCATCGGCTCCTGATGTGAATTTCCCATTACGATTCCATATTCGTCCGCTAAAATAGGATTATTCGGGTCGTCCTCGTTGAAGGCGTTGCCCCACATCGCTGGCCACATATAATTTGCTTTCAGACGGAGCAATAATTCGAAGACCTTCGTGTAGAACTTGCTGTTAAAGCCGCCGAATTTTTCATGAACCCAGGGGGCAAGTGCCCAGCCCTCATCATTGATAAAAATTCCGCGATACTTGACAGCAGGGGGGCCCTGCAAATATTTGCCTGCCTTTATAAAGAGATTATCTTTATGTTCTGCTGGCACATCCGCCCACCAGTACCACGGCGATACTCCAATCTGCTCCGACAAATCATATATGCCGTATATGGTTCCTCTTTTATCACTTCCGACTATGACAAGGGCATTGTCTATGTTATTCAGAGGTTTCGACACAACCTCAATGATAAATGATTCCCACTTACCCTTGATTTGCGACACATCGATTTTGCCGTTTTTGATCAATTGGTCGATGATTTTGCTTTTTCCAATTGTGCCGATGAGAACTGCATTTTTCCCGAGGCCTTTTTCTTCGTGCATAATCTTGGCAGTTTGGTCCGTGACACGAGTAATATCCGCCCGAAGGTCTTTTGCTGCCCGAATAACACCGGTCCAGTCCTGCGAGTCAACATATATGTCCGCGACTTTTTCTTTCTGTGCAAGGCAGAAGCTGCCTTTGCTTTCGGTGCTGTCCACATATCGGGACCAGGTGATGGCTGAAGCATTACAGCCGAAAGCAAACAGACATAGTGCTATTAGCGAAATAATTTTAGTTGAGTTGGTTACTCGCATGACAGACCTCCTTATTTCTTTGGATTAATTGCGGGTTAGTAACAGTTCCTTAATTAGACTTAGATATTGGCATATTGCTGAATTTCTGGAAATAGCCCAAACAGGTGTCCCGCCAGATGGCAGAGTCTTTTTCCTGTATAGCAAGTTTCTTCTGAACCTGCTGATGTATGCCGGGGTCGATATGCTTTTTCAGGCTTGTCCAGGTACGGCTCATTTCTTTTACGTAGTCAACGCCTTTATAGTATTTATAGCACATTTCTTCCCACAGAGTCCTGCCGGATTTGACCTTGTAGTCCCAGGGGACGTGATGAAACCAGAGCAGGTATTTTTCAGGGCATGTTTTTATATTGTCGAACACTTCAGTGTTCGGTGAAAAGTATTGACTGGTTGCGTTGCTTCCGCTTGAGCTTCTGTCGAAACCGATGCCGTTGGCGTCCGCACGATGGTAATAAACACTTGTCCAGTCTATTCTGCCGCTCTTGGAGAGTTGCGGTTCGGGGCCGTAGTGAAAACCATTCTGCATAATGTGATGCAGGCCGAGGGGTGTCATATAACTGACACACGCTTCCCATGAGCCCATCATCATTGACTTTATGGTCTTTACTGCATAGGCATCTCTGGTCAGTGTTTGTTTTATCCATTCGTCTGCGATTTGCTCGGCAGTTAGACTATGGTCCCATGCTAATCTGCCGAAGGCATACCAGTTGGCCTGTCCGAAAATGTGCCCGCACCAGTTTCTGTCGTCGCCTATATTTGTAACACCTGCGATACCGGTCATCTTATAATTGTGAAGACTCCCGTCTATAATTGAAGCAAGGGTCGAGCCGGGACCTTTGGCATAAGTATCGAACTCAAGATATTCTTTCCACATCGGCGCAAGATATACCAAATGCTTGGAATGTCCCAGGTACTCCTGTGTAATCTGCAACTCCAGCATCAAAGCTGTCTCAGGCATCGCTCCGAACAGTGCAGTTACCGGCTCGCGGGGCTGGAAGTCAATCGGGCCGTTCTTGGATTGAATAAAAACGTTCGGCCGAAACTTTCCGTCGAAGGGGACAAATTCTTTGTACGCGCGTTTCGATCGGTCAGGGTCGACTTCGGCGTTATATACGAATGACCGCCACATAACAATACCGCCGTATGGTTCAAGTGCCTCAGCAAGCATGTTGGCTCCATCTACGTGGGTCCTGTTATATTCCTGCGGGCCGGGCATACCTTCCGAGCTGGCCTTTACAAGGAATCCGCCGAAATCGGGTATGTACTGATATATCTCTTTTACTTTATCCTTCCACCATTGCCTTACCTCCGGATTGCACGGGTCGGAGTTCGGAAGGTTTCCTATTCCTCCTCTTCTGTTGCTCTCTATAGCGAATTTGGCCGAAATCGGAGAGGAAAAGTTAGCAGAAAGAAATACCCTTATACCGTAAGGACGAAAGACATTAGCCAGTTTGGCGACTTTTTTTAGATATTCGGGCTTAAGAATATCAGGGTCGGCGTTAACACTGTTAATTACCGTCCCATTGATGCCGAGTGATGCGTTCGCACGTGCATAATCTTTATAACGCGGATCTATTGTCCCTGGCAGCTCATCCCATTTCCACAGTGACTTGCCTGCATAGCCGCGTTCTACCGACCTGTCTAAGTTGTCCCAGTGATTCAAAAGTCTGTATTGGATTCGCGGCTTGGAACGAATGTCTATATTCTTTAGAGATTGTCCTGTTTGCATAATTCTCAGCAAATGAAAAGAACCGTATAAAAGACCTATGTCCTTGTTTGCGGCGATGACTGTAACCGGAGTATCATTTATCTTGGCTGATTTAATCAAAAAACCTTCACGCCCTAAAGTTGCCAGCTCACCAGACAGGTTCAGTTTCTGTATGAGTTGAGAACTTTTTGGCGTGCCGATTATGAGAGCGCTTCCTACAGGAAGTATTTTGCTTACGGGCAAATCATCTCCTAAAAGGCTGTCCAGGCCCTTTTTTATTTCTTCCCGGACAACGTTTAGTGTTTCCGATTCACCCTGAACTACGATGGAAGAAAAGGCCAGCTGATATTCTTTCAGTATCGCCGGGTCATCAAGCTTTTTGTAGGACAACCAGAGCTGGTAGCCGTCATCGGCGACGGCTGTTGAATAGATCAAAAGAGCGATACACAGCACGAATAACATATTCTTCTGTAAGTATTTCATATTTACTCCAGTTAAAAAATACGATGTTACAGTACAATTGTGCGTTTGTCAAGCTGCCATTAGACTGCCACGGTTGTGGCGGATGAATGTGGCGTCTGCGTGCTTATTTGATAAGCCCGAGTTTCTGCGGAAGCCACAACGATATTTCTGGCACGAATGTGCAAATCAGCAGCGTAATTATCATAGCTATAAAAAATGGAATAATGTGCCGTATCACTTTAGTCACCGTGGTGTTGGCTATGCCGCATCCGAGGAAAAGGGCAGTACCGACAGGCGGGGTGCAAAGACCTATACACAGGTTCATAATGATAATGATGCCGAAATGTAAAGGGTGCATCCCGAGCTTCTCAACAATCGGCAAAAAGATGGGCGTGAATATCAGAATAGCAGGCGTCATATCCATAAAACATCCGACCACCATCAAGATGGCGTTAATCATAAGCAAAAGCAGAACCTTATTGTTTGTTGTGCCTAATAACGCCGCACTAATGTCCTGAGGAACCCTCTCTGATGCAAGTACCCACGACATCGCCATACTTGTTCCAATGAGTAGAAACACAACCGACGTGGTGACACCGCACTGAAGGAGAATCTTCGGCAGGTCTTTAACTTTTACTTCACGATACACAACCACAGCCAGGAATAATGCATATAGAACAGCTATTGCTGAAGCTTCTGTTGGGGTAAACCATCCCATAAGGATACCGCCGATTACAATGACGACCAGCAGCAGCGGCGGGATTGCCTGAAAGAAACTTACCACCGCTTTTTTCACAGCGAATGCTTCACCCTTACCGTATTTGTTTTTGACTGATATCCATCCGCTTACGGCCATTAACCCGAACCCCACTAAAATACCGGGCAGATAACCCGCTATGAACATAGCAGCTATTGAAACAAAGCCGCCTGTAGCCAATGAATAGACAATCATAACGTTACTGGGCGGAATCAATAGCCCGGTTGTTGCCGCCGTTATTGTAACCGACGCATTGAAATCCCTGTGGTAGCCCATCTTGTTCATTAACGGCACCATAAAACCTCCCACCCCGGATATTGCCGCCGTTGCCGAGCCTGCTATTGCGCCGAACAGCATACACGTAAGCACATTTACAAAAGCCAGCCCGCCTCTGAATCGACCGACCAGTGCGTTGGCAAGGTTGATTAGCCGCTGGGCGATTCCTCCGTGCCCCATAAGCTGACCTGAAAGAATAAAAAACGGTATCGCCAAAAGTGCGAAGCTGTCTATACCTGTAGCTATATTATGTGCGACGTTCACGAATGCCGGCAGCCCGCCTATGGCTATTACCGCCAGAACTGTTGCAATACCCATACAGAATGCGACCGGCACGTTGAGTAAAAGCAATAAGAAGAAACTTACAACAAGCACCAGTATAGGTGTATCCACGCAAAGCTCCTTAGAATTTAAATCCGGCTAATCAATCCCCTCTTCAGCATGATGGGTTATCTCGTGTGTTATGATAGGTCCGCCCTTGAACAGTTGCACGATTCTCTCGACCAGCCCGATGACCGAATAAAGCACAAGGAAGAAACCGCTTATTGGCACTGCAATGTATACATAACCGACCCTGACCCCTAAAGCCGGCGATGTCTGCTCTAATCTTAAAGTGTTGCCGACAAGTTCAATTCCGCCTATTACCATTACGGCCAGAGAAAAAGCTGATATGCACAGGAACACAAAGATTTCAGTATAAAGTCTTTTCCTTGGCGATAGCTTGCCCACGAAGTAATCGATGCCCAGGTGCGCACCTCGGTTCAGCGCCACAGCCGCTCCGAGTAGTGAAACCCAGATAAGCATGAACACCGCAAGCTCCTCTGTCCATGTGCTTGGACTTTTGAGGATAAAGCGCGTGAAGACCTGCCATAGCACGTCCACTACCAATACCGCTACGACTACTATAACCAGCAGTTCGAGCGAGCGGTCTAAAACCTTTTTTATCGACTTGAATACTGTCACTTAATCTCCTGTATCTGCTCGATTAATTCACCGATTTCAGTTCCCTTGAATTCGTCCCACATGCTCTTGACTGATTCTTGGAAGGGTTTCTTGTCCGGATGTATTACCTTTACTCCTGCGTCCTGAACAGTTTTCAGGTCTGCTTCTTCCGCCTCAGCCCAAATCTTGCGCTGATATTCAACTGACTCATCGACCGCCTCCTGAAGTATCTGCTGAAATTCCGGCGTAAGACTATTCCAGACTTTCACGCTTATCATCAGTATGTCCGGCAGTCTGGCGTGTTCGTCCAGCGTGTAATATTTACATACCTCGTAATGCCGTGAAGTACGGTAAGATGGTGGGTTATTTTCCGCTGCGTCAACAACACCTTGTTCGAGTGAGGTATACAATTCGCCCCACGGAATCGGTGTCGGTGAGCCGCCCATAGCTTCTATCATCTTCATCGACATATTACTCTTCATAACACGGATTTTCAGACCCTTTAGGTCAGCGGGGCTGTCGATTTCTTTCTTGGCATAAAAACTTCTCGCCCCTGCGTCATAATAACACAGACCGCGCAGACCTTTGTCCTGACCGGCGAGCAAAAGTTCCTTGCCTATTGGGCCTTTCAGAACCTTCCAGTAATGCTCGGAATCTCTGAATAGGTAAGGAATTCCGAATATCCTCATTTTCGGCACAAATCCTTCCATCACCGCCGTTGATGTCTTTGTCATTGCAAGATAACCGAGTTGAAGCGATTCTATGTTCTCTTTTTCTGTCCCTAACTGCTCGCTCGGAAAAATTTGTATTTGTAGTCGCCCGGACGACTTTTCCTTGGCCTTCTCGGCCATGTACACCATCGCCTTGTGCACCGGATGCGTAACATCTAGACTATGGGCTAACTTCAGGACTACTTCTGGCTTACCGCCGTCGTCTTCCTTCTTGCAGCCCCCGGATATTGCCAGCGCCGTACAAACAATTAACAAAAGTAATATTACTGATTTCTTCATTGCATATCCCCTTTACAATTTTTCGGTTAGAATTCCTTCTGTAACCTATCACGGTATTCTCGATGACGTTTTTACCTTTTTTTCACTTTCCTGTCCAGCGTTATTTTTTTCGATATTTACAAGATCTGAATATGCGGCCGTATCTTCGCAGCAATTTGTAAAGTAGCGGTGCAGCAGCATTGAGCACAGGTTTTTTATCGATTTTGACTTTTTACTTGTTGCCGGTTTTGATAAAATCTCCCGCGGAAGGTAATGGAAAGTTAATTTACTGTACGGAAAGGAAGAAATGAAAAATCACAAATCTAACTGTCCCGGTAAAGCGGAGTATCTGGCCGGAAAAAGAATCCTCCCGGAGCCGATTGGCAAAGACACGGATATTGTAAAGCTTATTGACAATATGGATGCCTATAACGGCGGAAGATTAAGGGCCGCCTGCCATTTGCTCAGAGACAAGTACTCTCAGGAGGATGTTACCATCGGCTTAAGTATTGCTGGTGCCTTGACCCCTGCGGGCCTGGGGCCTTCGACTATAATCCCGCTGATGAACCACGGCTTTGTCGATTGGCTCGTCGCAACGGGCGCAAATATGTATCACGACCTCCACTATGCCTTCAACCTCCCGATGTTCCGCGGGAGCTACAATGTTGACGACGCCGACCTCCGCGCGAAAGGCGTAACCCGAATCTACGATATCCTCTTCGACTACGAAGACGTCTTAATGGAAACCGACCGGCGATTGATGCCGATACTAATCCGGCCCGAATTCCAGAAAGAAATGGGTACTCAGGAATTCTATTATTCTTTAGGAAAAATCCTCAACGAGCACGAAGAGAAAAACAAGCTCGGCCAGGTCAGCGTTCTTGCCGCTGCCTATCGCAACGGCATACCTGTTTTTACCTCATCGCCGGGAGATTCGACTATCGGAATGAACATAGCCGGACTCGAGCTGCTCGCTGAAGCCGAGGGCCTGCAGGATTTATTCAAGCTGAAGATAAATCCCAGTATAGATGTCAACGAATCAACGGCCATAATTCTAAACGCCAAAAGATATGAAAAAGGAAAAACCGCTGTTCTACTCATCGGCGGCGGAAGCCCAAAGAACTTCACACTGCAAACCGAACCCCAAATCCAGGAAGTTCTTATGATTCCCGAAATGGGACAGGATTACGACATCAACATAACTGATGCCCGTCCCGATACCGGCGGCCTCTCCGGCGCTCCGCCTTCCGAAGCGGCAAGCTGGGGCAAAATAGACCCAACTAAACTTGATGAAACCGTCACCGCGTATCTAGATGTTACTGTCGCGTTCCCTCTTATGACCGCTTACGCAATCCAGTCCACCAAGCCAAAGAAACTAAAGAGATTGTATGACAGAAGGCAAGAGCTACACAAAAAATTGATTGAGTCTTACCTCGAAAACAACAAAGAAATCGAAAAACTCAAAAAGTTCATTCTGCAGCTTAAGGTAACATAACAGGAATATGAAACGCAAACTTCTGAAACTAACGGATAGACACGGCACGCCCTTGTTTATCATCGACCATGCCAAAATAAGGAAAAACTACCATACCTTCAAAAAACATCTCCCGAACGTTCAGGCATATTACGCCGTCAAGGCCAACTCGAACCAGGAAATAATCAAAACACTTTTCAAAGAAGGTGCGAGTTTCGACGTCGCTTCCTACAGCGAGTTTATGCAGGTCTACGAGTATTTGCAGCATTTTCAGAAAAGCGATAAGTATTTCTTCATCTGGGATAAAATCATCTTCTCCAATACAATCAAAGACCGCCACACCCTGAAAAAAATCAAAAGATATAAACCGCTCGTGACTTATGATAATGCCGACGAGGTAAAGAAAATAAAAGAGCATTGCCCGACCGCCGGACTGGTCTTGCGTTTGAAAGTCCCCGACACCGGCTCGCAGGTCGAGCTCGGCTCGAAATTCGGCGCAGAACCCGCACAAGCTTATAATCTGATAAAACTTGCTTTTGATTCGGGCCTGACCGTCGAAGGACTTAGCTTTCACGTCGGCAGCCAGTGCCGCAATTTCGACAATTACACCGCCGCCTTGCAGATAACCTCCGAAGTCTTCAAACGCTGTAGAAAGAAGGGCTACAATACGAATATAATCGATATAGGCGGTGGTTTTCCCGTCCCCTATGATTCACAGGTCCCTAAATTTGAGAAGCTTGCTAAAATAATAAACTCCGAATGCAACAGACTATTCCCCCGCGACATAGAAATTATAGCTGAGCCGGGAAGGTTCATCGTTGCTACCGCCGCGTTCTTGGTTTCCGAGGTAATAGGCAAAAGCAGAAGAAACGGAAAAACCTTCTACTATATAAACGACGGCGTCTATCATACATTTTCAGGAATTGTTTTTGACCACTGGCTCCCGAATTTCTCCTCTTTCAGACGCGGGAAAAAAGAGCTTTGCGCCGTTGTCGGCCCGACTTGTGACAGCTTTGACAAGATTTCCCTCGCGGCCCCACTTCCGGCCAATTTGAAAATCGGAGACTGCCTTTATACCGAAAATATTGGCGCATACAGCATCGCATCCTCAACAAAATTCAACGGCTTCGACGGCCCCGCAATTGTGCACATTAATAAGTAGTCCCGCCCCTTGCTAACTATGTTTGGCAAAAGCGCTGTCCCAGTCTTTCCACACCGGCTCAAGCCCGTGTACTCTTATCATCCCCGCTACCTCGGCCGGGCTGCGCCGGTCGTCAATTTCGAATTGCTCGACCGCGTTTGTCCGATGCGAGTAACCGCCCGGGCTGGTCTTACTGCCCGCGCTGATTTTGGTTACACCGATTTCGATGAGATGTTCTCTCAGCTCGGCTCTTTCACGCGTTGATAATACCACCCCCGCATCGGCAAAGCACAATCGCAGCGCAGCTATCATTTGTACGAGGTTTTTATCTGAAAGCAGAGAAAATTGCGTCCGGTCGACGTTCTCTGCCGGCTGTAGCCTCGGAAAAGAAAACGAAACGTGAGATTGCCAGTATCGCTTAATTAGATAATGTGCATGTTCGCCGAGTGCCAGCG
>CAZDQP010000033.1:0-20935 GCA_964507485.1 uncultured Pirellulales bacterium
GGGTGCGAGGAGTACATATATGAAGTGCATGTGGGGACAATCTACAATACTGCAACCGACTGTGATAATTATACGGATTATACATCATCGCATTCAACGATAATGGAAATTGGGATCGGTTACTCGATAAGTGTAGTCACTGCTATTAACGGCGAACCTTATTACGGCTATGAAGGGGACCAATGCGGTATCTGGGTGGATTGGAATCAAGACGGTGATTTTTATGATACAGACGAAACGGTTTACACAGCTAGCGGACTCGGTCTTTTTACAACAACCATCACGCCGCCAGTTCATGCGCTTTCGGGTGAAACACGTATGCGGGTACGTTTGATGTGGACTGGAACGCTCAGTCCATGCGGGACTACATCTTATGGCGAGGTGGAAGATTATGCCATCATTATCCCTTATACCGGTCCACAAACCCGGATATACGGGAAGAAATGGAACGACCTTAACGACAACGGGAAAATCGACGGTGGTGAGCCGGGACTTAGCGGCTGGACGATATTCCTTGATGAGGATCATGATGGGGAGATAGATCCGAATGACATCCTTACGACCACAAACAGCCAGGGGGATTACGAATTCACAGACATGGAGCCGAACCAGTACTATTATGTATCGGAAGTGGATCAAGCTGGCTGGATTAACACCTATCCCGGTGCAGGCGGCAGCCACTACAGGATTTGGATAGAAGAGAACAACGACATGGAATTGAATTTCGGCAATTATCAGCTCCATAATTGTAATATCAGCGGTTATAAATTTAACGACGTGAATAATAACGGAGTATGGGACGCCAGCGAGGATGCATTAAGCGGCTGGGAGATTTACATCGATGAGAACGAGAACGGTCAATGGGACAGCGGCGAGCCAAAGACAACGACAAACGCGAGCGGGTATTATGAATTTACTAACCTTGTACCCGGCTACTATAATATTATGGAAGTTCCAGAGGAGGGGTGGTTCCAGACATACCCAGGGCTTACAAGCGGCAGAGTGTGGGGGCTCACAGGAGGTGTAAGCGGCGAATATACAACGATTGTCGAGGTAAATTTAGGAACGATGACAATAGAAGACAGTTTTGCTGCGCCTTTTGAGTCGATTATAATCGGCAGTGGCTGTCTTGCCGCCGGTCCGAGTACGCTGTTTTACTGTCCCTTGAGACTGACGAGTATGGAAACGGCCGATAGTCTCTTCTTTGAAATAGACTGTGAAACAGGCCTAGTGATCGACGAAGGTGTTCTCGAGATACCATCAAACGAGATTGCGTCCAGGTTCGCATGGCATAACGGAATTCTCTACGTCGTTTCGGTTGAGATACCTTACGGCGACCCGTGGGTAACGTATTTGAACCGATATGACGCGTTCACGAAGGAACTGATATCACGAGATTTGCTTGTTGAAGGCGCCGGTGACGGAATGGCAGGCGACCCGTACGAGGATGTGCTGCTAAGCAATTTGGCCGCTCAGCTGACGTTGTACGAGATAGAGCCTGACACTGCAGACGTGATTAAAGCAATCGCACAGCAACTACCACCTCGTTCTTCAATGGCATATACGCAAGGAGTTTTGTATAAGACACACTTCGGCATGGACGAAATAACAGTAACGCACAGGTATGACGGCTCACTGATATCACTCGAGACAATCGATGAGGACATTAGTTTTGATGCGATAACCGGAGGCATCGGAACCAAAGGCGGCCACCGAGTTTGGATAGGCAAGAAAAATATAGAAGCAAACTTTGGAAACAGACTCGACAGTGAAGGAACTCTGACGGGTATCAAGTATGAGGATTTGAATAGAAATGGTCAGCGTGACTCGAATGAGCCGGGTATGGCGAATTGGTCGATTTATGTTGATTTAGACGGTGATAAGTATCAGGATGAAGGAGAACCAGCAACTGTTACCGACGCGAACGGTAACTGGACAATTGACGATTTATCATATGGCCAATACTTCGTAAGGGAGGTACAACAAAAAGGATATACGTGCACCGAGCCAGGTATGAAATGGGCTCACAATATAGACGTTAATCGGCCGAGAGATATTATCTTTGATAATTTACGTAACCTTCTTTATATAGGAACGGAATCGGGCACGATAGAGCGTTATGACCTTAGTTCCAACGAATTCCTTTCGCCAATCACAATCGGCGGGTCCCTCTACGGTATGGATACAACAGCCGATTATAGTGCTCTGTATGTCGCGGACACACAGCTATCTGACGGTAACGGTACTGTTCATAAAATCAATCTAAACACACTCAACGTTACTGACCTTACCTATGCAGTGGTCGTAAATGAGCAAGGCAGCTACGACATTGCAATCGGGTCGGAGGGAATCGGATTGGTAATGTCCAGCCGTTTAGCTAGCAGTAAAGTGCCATTGCACGTGCTGGATACGAGAACAGATACAATCACTATTAGGCCTGACGTTCTGGGAGAAACCACAATTGATGGCAACATGAGATTGATCCGCTCATATGATAGAAATACAATATGGCTTGTTAACAATAATTCTTACGGGTGGATAGGCGTATATGATGCACCAAGTGATACATTCACGAGAGAAAATCAGTTTTACGAATATATCAATGAATCACCGGTAGCGTTGAATTATAACGGCTCACTATCAGCAATTCAATTAGAGGAACATTGCCGGATTGTAGATTCAAATTTCAACATGGTAATGGGATTAGATAACAGCAATATGGGAGTTCAATTCGACCCTAAAAACAACTTGTGTTATCAGTTCCATTACGAGAATAAAAATCTTTACACAATTGATACGATAATGTGGGAATTACTGGATAATGTTAATACAGGTGTGATTAAAGAAGGATATCAGAAGTTCACAAGAGGAGAGACGGCGATAACAATGGACGGCAGAGTACTTGGTATTACAGACCCGAATCACGTTGTCCTTTTCCGTAGAGATTATTATTCCACAGCATTGCCTGGCCGAACGACGAGCGGATTAGACTTTGGAAACAAGGCCATTTTATGTGGTGATATTGATGGCGACAGAGATGTTGATTTCGAAGACCTGTCTTACCTATGTGAAGACTGGTTACGCAATGAACTTAGTATGAACATTGCCCCAGCGGTTCGGGACTACTTTGTGAATATGGCAGATTTTGCACGGTTTGCGAATGCGTGGCTGAGTCAGAAAGGAGATGCTAACTGGGATGCGTTATGTGATGTTGCGCCAGCGGGCGGCGATGAGTCTGTCGATATGAGGGACCTGGAAGTGTTAACAGAGGAATGGCTGATGGAAGATACGAAGTACGAAAGCGATATTGCCGGAAGCAACGGGCCTGACGGGTATGTTAACCTTCAAGATTTCTCCTGCCTTGCCGAGAATTGGTTAGTTGCTGATAATATAATAGAATACAACGAAGACTTCGAAACCGGCGACTTTAATAATTTACCCTGGGAACATGACGGCGATGGCCCATGGACTATCGATTCTTCTGTATACTTTGAAGGGAACTATAGCGCGAAATCTGCAGATCTACCTTGGTACGATGAGAGTATTCTAAGGGTGACTACTACCTGCGGAGAAGGCAACATTTATTTCTTGCTGAAGAGTGGCAGTGGTGGACAGTTCAGATTCTATGTTGATGGGGATTGGATTTATGATTGGGATGGTTATTGGGATGGAGATCTGGATTGGTCTTTAGTTACGATACCCGTCGGAACCGGAACGCACACGTTCGAGTGGTATTACGAACCTGATGGTTTTGGTGAAGAGCATGCGTGGATAGATGCGATACGTTTCCCGCCTGCAAATAATTGAGTAGCTTTTCTGTTTAGATTTAAACCTTTTAATAAACAACTGGCTGTCTCATTCTTAAATAAATTTCCGTTTCCATTTTGTCTCCACAGGACAGTTTTTTATGTAAGATTGCGGGAATTGAACGGAGATAATGATAAGAAAACACAACTTTGAAAATCTCTTCAGAAGAAATAGGATTATATATCCAGTTGTTGTTAACTCCTATGTTGCGAATCTGGTCACCCCCAAAACTCCCCGAGTAGGGCTCGAACCTACAACCTAGCGGTTAACAGCCGCTCGCTCTACCAATTGAGCTATCGGGGAATAGCAAGCTATAAATTGGTAAGTCGGCTTTGTGAGCCGTTTACATATAAAACCTGAGCATTATCTAAAAATTTAACGGTTTTGTCAAATGTCATTTCAGTGACGATTTGTTTTTACCTGTCGAATAGTCTGGCTCTTGCAAAATGGGCTGAAACAGCATATAAATTAAGCTGTTATGGCCAAGGACGTGAAAAAGCAAATCGAGCAGTTACGCAGCGAAATCCGCAGACACGATTATCTCTATTATGTTCTCAATCAACCCGAGATTTCCGACCGGGAATACGACAGGTTTTTTACCGAGCTAAAGTCATTGGAAAAGGCCCATCCGCAATTTGTAACGCCGGATTCGCCTACGCAGCGGGTTTCTGGGCAGCCCCTTGAACGTTTTAACAGTGTCAGGCATGCTGTGCCGATGCTGAGTATGGATAATACCTATAACGCTGATGAGCTAAAGGCGTTCGATGAAAGAGTCCGTAGGCAGCTTGGCAGCGATGACTATGATTATGTTGTTGAATTGAAAATCGATGGCGTTGCGATAAATCTCCGTTACGAAAAAGGCGAGCTTGTTACGGCCGCAACCCGCGGCGACGGCGAAGTTGGCGATGATGTAACTGCTAATGTCCGCACAATAAAAGCTGTTCCGCTTGCGTTGCTGGGCGGTAAACAAATTCCAGATGTCCTTGAAGTTCGCGGCGAAGTCTATATGCCTACAGAGGCATTTGTCGAGCTGAACAAGCAAAAGGAAAAGGCCGGTGAACCGCCGTTTGCAAATCCGCGAAATGCTACTGCCGGTTCGTTGAAGCTTTTAGATTCGAGAATCACAGCCCAGAGAAATCTGGCGTTTTTCGCTTATGCGACCGGTGAGGTTTCACAGCCGTTGTCAGAGAATCATTACAAGACTCTGCAGAGGTTTAAAAAATTCGGTTTGCCCGTTAATCCTGAAATCAGGCAGGCTAAAGATATAGATAAGGCGCTGAATATTTGTCTTAGCTGGAGCCAGAAGCGGTCGAAGCTGAACTATCAGATTGACGGAATGGTTATAAAGGTCAACCGTTTCGACCAGCAGGCTACCCTTGGTGCGACGGGCAGGGCGCCTCGATGGTGCATAAGCTACAAGTTCGCTGCTGAACAGGCCGAGACAGTTGTCGAATCAATAGATGTTCAGGTTGGTAAAGGCGGCACACTAACCCCTGTTGCTAACCTAACGCCCGTCCTGCTGGCGGGTACGACCGTGAAACGAGCAACCCTGCATAACTTCGACCAGGTCAGTCGGCTCGATGTCCGCGAAGGCGACACTGTCATAATCGAAAAAGCCGGAGAGATAATACCGCAGGTGGTTGAGGTGAAGAAAAAGTTAAGACCAGCCGGTGCAGTTCCATTTAAGATACCTAAAAAGTGCCCGAACTGCGGCTCGCCTGTAGTTAAGGATGAAGATGGTGTTTATATCCGCTGTCTCAATCCGGACTGTTTAGGCCAGTTGAAGGAACGGCTGAGGTATTTTGCCGGCAGGGGACAAATGGATATAGAAAATTTGGGGGATGCTTTAATCGAGCAGTTAGTCGATACCGGTCTTGTGAAGAATTTTGCAGACCTTTATAGGCTGCAAAAGACCGAACTGGCCGAACTGGAGCGAATGGCGGATAAAAGCGCTGCGAATGTGATAGAAGCTGTAGAGGCGAGCAAGACCCGTCCCTTATGGCGGCTGATTGCCGCTTTGGGTATCCGTCATATCGGAGGCCAGTCCGCCCAGATTCTCGCAGAGAATTTTGGTTCGCTCGATGCTCTTATGAATGCTGATAAAGATACGCTTGAGACCATAGACCAGATTGGACCGACCATGGCCGAAAGTGTCTATGAGTATTTCAGAGATAAAAAAAATCGGGCCGTTATCAATGGTTTATTGGCCGCAGGGATAAAACCGCAGCAGCCGAAGGTAAAACGCACCGGCAAGCTTGCTGGTAAGACAATTGTTGTTACAGGAACTTTAAGAAACTTTACACGTCAGCAAATTGAGCAGGCAATCAGAAATGCGGGCGGAAAACCCAGTTCAAGTGTGAGTAAAAAAACCGATTTTCTTTTGGCCGGCGAGGACCCCGGCAGCAAACGTGATAAAGCACAGAAGCTGGGAGTTAAAGTGATAAACGAAAAGCAGTTTATGGAAATGCTCGAAAGATAGAAATGAAGAAGCCGTATGAAAGACATGAAATTATATATAAGAGTATGAGGAACAAAGGCGTTCGTTCTTGGAACGAATATCAGCGTGTAAAATATCCGGAAATAATTGCAGACACAAAACGATTTTTGGTTAACGCTCTTGCTCAGCCATGGGCGCCCAAAAATGGCAGGGCAATTGAGCTTGGCTGCGGCACCGGGCCGATTTTGAGATGGGTTTGCAAAAAGAATTTTAGCGGTTTGGGTGTCGATGTCAGCAAAACGGCTATAGCTATGGCAAAAGAGCAGTCGAAAGGCCTGAATGTTAAGTTTAAGCGGGCCGATATTTGCCGCATCAATACCGAAAAAATTGGAAAGTTTGATTTGGTGATAGACGGAAAATGTCTGCATTGTATTATCCGGCCTAAAGACAGAAAAGCGTTTTTTAAAAACAGCTTTAAGCTATTAAGAAAAGGGGGGCTTTTTATCGTGATGACTATGTGCAGTCCGGCAGATAGAAAAACGTTCTCAAATGTATGCAAGGGACAAAAACTTAGAGGTTATACTATTTATTCGCCGTATGATAAAGCCAGGGAATATGAAGGTTTTCTTGTGATTAATGGCAGGGATTATATGCCTGCACGCAGGATTCCACACTGGAAAAGTATTTTGTCCGAAATTAAAAGAGCAGGTTTTAGAATTAAGTTGCTGCAGTATAGCGAGGCATCAGGAGAACCCTGCGGTGACCTTTCAGTAGCGGCACAGGCGTTAAAGTGATAAATAAGCGGTTTCTCGATATGAAGAGACAGAGATAGCTAATGCCTAAGAAGATAGTAGCTATTGTAGGAACTTATCGCAGAGGAAGAATTATCGATACCGCAGTAGATGAATTGCTTGGTGCTGCTGAGCAGTGTGGCTGTCAAACAGAAAAGATTTATTTGCTCGATAAACTCATTGGATTCTGCACCAACTGCCGCAGTTGCACCCAGCAGCCCGGCGAGACAAGGAGCAATTGTGTTATAGACGATGATATGAAGCAGGTTCTTGATAAAGTCGACTCGGCAGATGCAATTATTCTTGCCTCACCTGTAAATTTCTTTAATGTTACAGCGATTATGAAAAGATTCATCGAGCGGCTTATCTGCTACGGCTACTGGCCGTGGAAAAGTGGCTGGCCGAGAAATAGGATAAAAAAACTTACAAAAAAAGCCGTTTTTATTACTGCCAGCGGTAGTCCAGAATTTATTGGCAGAATCTTATTTCGCGGAACGTTTTCTGTGATGAAAGCTGCTGCAAATTGTGTCGGTGCAAAAGTGGTCAAAAAGATTTATATAGGTCTTGCCGCCGTTACAGAAGACCAGCCACTGCAAAGAAAATACAGAAAGCTGGCTATTGCTGCCGGAAAGGCTTTATCGAGATAAAATGAACTGCACTGATGAGAAATATATGCAGATGGCCCTGAAACTGGCGCAGCGGGGCATTGGCTCGGTTGAGCCGAACCCTGCTGTTGGAGCTGTTATAGTAAAAGCTAATCAGGTTATCGGCAGGGGATGGCACAGGAAATTCGGCGGCCCACACGCAGAAATTAACGCACTCGCCGATTGCAGAGAACTCTCTTTTAACCCGCAGGGGGCAACGATGTATATTACGCTTGAGCCGTGCTGTCACCGGGGCAAAACCGCACCCTGCACGGATGCAATTATTGCCGCAGGTTTAACAAAAGTTGTTGTTGCTATGATTGACCCTTCAGAGCATGCCGATGGCAGGGGTGTTAAAAAATTACGCAGCGCCGGAATCAATGTGAAAGTTGGTATATGTGAAAGGGAAGCTCGATTGTTGAATACTCCTTTTATCAAATTTGCCGCTAAGGGCAAATGCTGGGTAATATTGAAGTGGGCGCAGAGCATCGATGGTAAATTGTCATACTCAGATGGAAGTCAAAAGCGGTGGATTTCGGGAGAGCAGAGCAGAAAAGATGTGCATAAGCTGCGACGGCGCGTGCAGGGGATATTGGTTGGTATTAATACTGTACTCGCAGATGACCCGTTATTAACGGCTCGGCCTGGCAGAAATGAAAAAGCAGTGAGAATCGTTCTCGACAGCAGTTTGAGAATACCTTTGAATTGCAAATTGCTGACTACTGCAAAAAAAGCGCCGGTGCTGATTGTAACGAGCGAGAAGACCCTCAGTGCGAATCCGCAGGTAGTAGATAAAATCACCGGAAAAGGAGTTGAGGTAATTGCTTACCCCGATACGCAGGGCCGTTCTAATCTTTATTTTTTGATTGGTGAATTGAGCAATCGCGGCATTGCCCAATTACTTGTCGAAGGCGGACCGACGGTGCTGGCCTCGTTTTTCAAAGAGCGGCTCGTCGATGAAATATGTGTTTATATTGCACCGAAGATACTCGGCGGTGCTGGAAGTGTTGACATAACCGGACCGGTGAAGGAATTGACCGAAGTTGTCGGCTTACACCACGTTGATATTAAGCGTTTCAGCGACGATGTCAGGATTAGCGGCTTTGCGCAAAAAGAACGATTGATAGGAAATCAGTCATTTAAGGATGAAATATGAAAAAAATAGAAGTTTTGGGTTTGCAGACCATACCGGAAATAAAGGCCGGAGACAATCTTGCTAAAATCATCTATGATTGTGCAAAAAGCGAAAATGTTGGCATAAATGAAAAAGACATTTTGGTGCTGACGAGTAAAATCGTCTCGAAGGCATTGGGACTGACAAGAAAAAAAGCGGATGTCAAAATAGGTAAAAAAGCACTCAAAATTTCAAAAAAAACCGACAACAACCCCGTATGGGTCCAAATGGTTCTTGACACCGGTCATAAGATTATTACCGTAATACCGCTTAGCGGAGCGATAACAAAGTATGTGGTTGCCGGTTCGACAGATGCTGAGATTAGTCGAAGACTGTGCGAAAATGAGAGATGTTTATTCATAACCAAAAGCAAAACCGGCGGTATCCACACGAACTATGCGGGTATCGACGGCTCAAATCATCCGGAGGGTATTGTCAGTGTACTTCCCGAGAACCCTGACGACGAAGCCGCAAAAATCAGGACTGAAATCAGGGAGCTTGCCGGCAGGAATATCGCCGTTATCATTGCCGATACCGAGGTAATTCCCTACGGAACGATTGATGCTGCCATTGGCTCGGCCGGTATAAATCCCTGTTCGATGATGTTCGGCAAAAAGGACAAGTTCGGCAAACCAAAATTCGGCGGATTCGATGTGATTGCCTTGGAGATGACGGCTGCTTCGGCATTGTTGTTCGGCCAGACTGATTCTGGTATTCCTGTTGCGATAATAAGAGGTTATGAATATCAGTCCGACGAAAAAAGAAATATCTCCAATACTCTGCATTTTGTGGATGAGGAAAATGACATTTTGCAGATTGTGCGGGAAACAATGAAATTAACTTCCTGTGCAATCGATGGCTTCGGCAGGAAACTTTTGCTGCGCATCGGTTCGTGGTTTGTGTAGGTCGGCGGTTAGCTTTTTTTGTTTAGCATTTTTTTACTTCGCAGAATGTGGTGGTAGTGTTGTGCAAATCGGTGGGCTTCATCGCGGACATATTGCAGAAGTTTCAGGACAGGTGAATTCCGGGATATTTTCAACGGCCTTGTGCTGCCCTGCAGATAAACTTGCTCTTCGCGTTTGGCAATTGCTGCGATTTTTACAGCGGGTGCTTTCATTTCCGTAAAAGTTGCCTCGGCGGAGTGAAGATGTCCGAGTCCGCCGTCGATTAAGATGAGGTCAGGCCAGAGCTCTTCACCCAGCAGGGCATATTTGTATCTGCGTCTGACCACTTCGGCGGTCATCGCGTAGTCGTCGATTCCCTTGACGGTTTTTATTTTAAATCGTCTATAACCGCTCTTGAACGGTCTGCCGTCAATAAATTTGACCAGCGAGCCGACCGATTCGGCGCCGGAGATGTTGGCAACGTCAATTCCCTCGATAATCCTGACTGGTTGAGCCGTTTGGAGCAGGTTTTGCAGCTTTATAAGCGCTTCGCCCGGGTCGGCGGCGAAAACTTCCGGCTGTACGTCTTCATCAGGTGTGCCTCGCCTGTCCAGCCGTTCTATCAGCCGGATTCGGTCGCGGAACATTGCTGCTTTCTCGTAATTTGTCGCTGTAGAGGCCTCTTCCATCTGTTTTTTCAGCTGCCGCAGCACCGTCGAACGCTTAGAGCGCAAAAATTTAACAAGGTCTTTGATAATTTTCTTATATTCGCCCTTGTTAATTTTGGCCGCACAAGGAGCGGTGCATTGTTTTATGCTATATAACAGACATGGCCGAAAGAAGTTACGTTTCTTGTCGTTTCCCTTAATCTCCAGCTTGCAGGTCCGAAACTTGAATATCTTTTGCAGTTCCACCAGGACTGCCCGCAGGTCTTTTGCACTGGCGAAAGGCCCGAACAATCTGCTGCCGCGCGGTCTGGGTTTACGGGTAATATATACGCCCGGAAACTCTTCGCCGATGGTAATTTCCAGATATGGAAAAGTCTTGTCATCGACGAGGTCTGAATTATAAGGCGGGTGGATATCCTTAATCAGGCGTGCTTCCTGTAGCATCGCATTAACTTCTGTTTCGGTTTCTAAAAAATCAACAGTTTCAACTTTACTTAGCATCTCGATTATTTTCGGACCTCTTGAAACAGTAAGGTCACCGGCCGGTTTAAAATAGCTCGAAACACGAGAGCGAAGATTTTTTCCTTTCCCGATATACAGAACTTTATCATTATGACCTTTCATAAAATAAAGTCCGGGCGCAGCCGGAAAACTTCTTATCTTTTCACGAATTTTTTTGAATTTGTCTTCTTTCTTAACGAGCATATTGCTATCTTAACATTATTGTGAAAATATCTGAAATGTGTTGATGGCTTTTAAAAAAAATTTTCTAATCGTAGCTTTAGTAACTACAAAGGATTAACAAAAAGGCGGATAAATTTGTGCAAAAAAATCAGAATTTAGTTCTTTACACCTAATCATATTCTAATTAATCTGCCGATACTGTTTTTACGGGTTTTATAACTATATCTGGCTTAATTCCCGTCAGTTTTACTATATGTTGTGGTATACCATTTGTCGCACGGAGGCGTGTAAATGTCGTGTAAATTCAATCCTGAAAATCCTTTTAAAGATAAACAGCAAGTTCAGTCAAAAACAGATGTAAGCGCCTCCGAATCGGTTGGCTTGAGAATGGAGTATTTCTTCTCGACGCCGGGTACTCATCCATTCGAGCAGCTTGAGTGGGAAACTCGCTCCGCCAAAATCACCGGTGATAACGGACAAGTCATTTTTGAGCAGGATAATTTAGAAGTCCCGACCTCTTGGAGCCAGCTGGCGGTAAAGGTTGTGGCCAGTAAGTATTTTTATGGCGATGTCGAATCGGGGCAGCGGGAGCATTCGGTAAAGCAGCTTGTACATCGTGTTTGTAAAGCGATTGCCGACCGTGGTAGAAAAGACGGTTATTTCGCCACCGATGAAGATGCAGAGATTTTCTATAATGAGTTGACTTGGCTCTGTGTGAACCAGTACGGGTCGTTTAATTCGCCGGTATGGTTTAACGTAGGCCTTTTTGATGTTTACGGTGTTGCTGGCAGCAGGCATAATTTCCACTGGGACCGGCAGGAAAATGAGGCCGTTGCCTGCGAAAACAGCTATGAGTATCCGCAGGCTTCGGCTTGCTTCATCCAGTCGGTTGAGGATTCGATGGGGGATATAATGCGCTTGGCAACAAGCGAGGCGATGCTGTTCAAACACGGCTCAGGAACCGGAACCGACCTGTCAACTCTGCGAAGCAGCAAAGAAAAACTCTCTGGCGGTGGTAAACCTTCGGGCCCCTTGAGTTTTATGAGGGTTTACGACCAGATAGCGGCGGTTATCAAGTCCGGTGGAAAAACCCGCCGGGCGGCGAAAATGCAGTCGCTGAAAATTACCCATCCTGATATTAAGGAGTTTATTACCTCCAAAGCGGAAGAAGAGAAAAAAGCTTGGGCACTTATTGAGGCCGGCTACGACGGTGAGTACAACCAGCAGGCTTACAGTAGCGTGATGTTTCAGAATTCCAATCTTTCCGTACGGGTGGTCGATGAGTTTATGCAGGCGGTGGAAAAGGATGCACAATGGGCCACCTATGCTGTGACAACGGGCGAAAGAGTTGGAGAGCATTCGGCTCGCGAGCTGATGGAGCTGATTGCCGATGGCACAAGAATTTGCGGCGACCCGGGTCTGCAGTACCACAGCACTGTTAACCGCTGGCACACCTGCCCGAACTCCGGGCCGATTAATGCTTCGAATCCCTGTAGCGAATATATGTTTCTTGATGATTCGGCCTGTAATCTGGCTTCGCTGAATCTTATGAAGTTCCGTAGGGACGATGGTTCCTTTGATGTTACAAGTTTCAAAAACGCCGTTCGGCTGTTCATCATTGCCCAGGAAATTCTGGTTGATAACGGAAGCTATCCCGACAAATCGATTACTGTCAACAGTCACTTGTTCCGTCCGCTCGGCCTTGGCTACGCTAATCTTGGCTCTCTTGTTATGAGTCTGGCGTTTCCTTATGATTCCGACCAGGCAAGAGCGCTGGCAGCGGCCGTAAGCGCAATTATGACCGGAGCCGCTTATACCGCAAGTGCGGAAATCGCCTCAATCAAAGAGCCGTTCGAGGAATTCCATAAGAATACCGATGCGATGCTGAAGGTTATAAATATGCACCGCCAGCACGCGCTTAATATTCCGGAGTCGCACTGCCCCGACTATATACGCAACGCCGCCCGGGACACCTGGGAGCAGGCCTTTGACACCGGCTCTAAAGTCGGCTTTCGCAATGCTCAGGCGACCGTGCTGGCGCCGACAGGCACTATCGGCTTTATGATGGATTGTGATACCACCGGCATTGAGCCTGATATCGCTCTGGTCAAATACAAGCTGTTGGCCGGCGGTGGAATGCTGAAACTTGTTAACAAAACCGTCTCAATGGCTCTTGATAGACTTGGTTATAGTGCCGAAGACATCAAGTCAATCTGTGACTGCATAGACAAAAATGAGACCATCGAAGGGGCGGAAAAGCTCAATCCCGACCATCTCTCAATCTTTGACTGTGCCTTTAAGCCGCGTAATGGTAAAAGGCATATTCATTATATGGCGCATCTGAAGATGATGGCCGCGGTTCAGCCCTTTATATCCGGTGCCATCAGCAAAACCATCAATATGCCCAAGGAAAGCACAACTGAGGAAATTGCAGCGGCCTATATGGAAGGTTGGAAGCTCGGCTTAAAAGCCGTGGCTATCTATCGCGATGGTTCTAAGAGATTGCAGCCGGTCTCTACTAAAAAACATAAGACAGCTAAGGCCAGGGCCGCCGCTGAGAGTTCTGTGCCGTCTCGCCCGTTTAGACGCCGCTTGCCGGACACACGGCAGAGCATAACGCATAAATTTTCTGTTACAGGACACGAAGGCTACCTGACGGTGGGGCTATATGAGGATAATCAGCCTGGTGAAGTCTTTATCACCATGGCCAAGGAGGGCAGCACCGTCGGCGGCCTTATGGATGTTATAGGGACCTGTACTTCGATGGCATTGCAGTATGGCGTGCCGCTAATCACTTTGGTCGATAAGTTCCGGCACGCCCGCTTTGAACCCTCGGGAATGACGTCGAACCGCGATATTCCCTTTGCAAAAAGTTTAATCGATTACATTTTCTGTTGGCTGGGCTGCCAGTTTATACCCGGTTATGCCGAGCAGAATACGCCTAATAGGGCGGCTGTGCCGGCTGATAAGGAAAACAAAAATACGACAACAGCCAAACAGTTGGTTGAAAAGACCAAAGACCTGGCGCAGAAAATTGCCGAAGCAAAAACAGCAATAAAGGTCAAAGAAAAGACGGTTCCGTTGACCAAACAATCCTCACCGGCGACCAAAGGCCGGTTCGCTGGCCTCGCCAATCGAATCGGAGCTCTTGTTAGCTCCGTTGTCTCCGATGAAGACGGCGCTTTGCAGTCCGAAGCGGCTGTTATGCAGCAGTTCAAAACCCAGTTTGAGCATTTCCAGGATGATGCGCCCGCCTGTGACATCTGTGGTGCTATCACCGTCCGAAACGGCTCCTGCTACAAATGCTTCAACTGCGGAAACTCTATGGGCTGTTCATAGCGGAGCGAAGCGTAGCGGAGACCCCAGAATGTCTTTATCTAGGGCCCAGTTATCATTTTGCTGTTGCTGCCTCCAGTTCGATACTATCTTATTTTCCTTACTTCGTCCTTCGGACTACGTAATACTAAGGTCTCTCATTGCGGCTTCCGTTAGCAACAGCAAAACATTTCGCGTTTTCTTCGGTTGCTTGCCCTGTGGGCGGCCTCCGGCAGCACCAGCAACAAGGGCCTATCGGCAGCATCACAGGATTAATCTGTCTGTATCTGAAAATCAATCAAATGCGCAGCTACCTGCACATCCAAAATCCATTTTTCTAAAATTTTTTTACTCCTTCTCCGAAATCGAGTTACGAGAGCCAAGGAGCGAGAGACGAGAACATTTTTCGCATCATTCGCGCAGGTTCGTCCAATTATAGAGGCAGCAATGGTCTGTCCTCGAAACATCTTTGACAAGTTCATATTACCCATCCGCTTTTTAAAGCCCCCGGCGGCTTGTGCCCTAGGTGCGTCTGAGCAGAAAATCAATCAATCAAAAATAACAAATTATGCAAAACGAACCCAATTTAGGATAAAGTCAAATTTCTATAACATCAATTAAATTAAGGGATTATAACGAAAAATTCAAATTGGACACTTGGTCAAAACGAACCCAAAACAAACCCAAACGAACCCAATTTTTAGAGGGCTCACCTGCTCGTTAACCGCATCGGGCCCGAATTCTTTAATTTTTCACCCGTTTATAGAATTGGATTATTATGGTTTTTCCGCTTGGTTATTACTTTTTGAGCGGTCTTTTATTTCTGACAGCATCCTGAGAGCTTTTTTGTTATTAGGATTTATCCTTAATACTTTATTGTAGTGGTTAGTAGCTTCTGTAAGATTGCCTTTACGAAATAAAATACCGGCCAGATTGTAATGAGCTGCTTCATTATTAGGGTCGAGTCGGACAACTTCGGATAAATGAAAAACGGTTTCATCAAATAACTTTTGTTTAGCTAAGACATCAACAAGATGAGCATGTGCATCTAAGTAATCAGGATTTATTTTCAGAGCATTCCTGTAGGAGTTAACGGCCTGTTCAGCGTTTCCCATTTTATCCATTATCATACCTAAATTGTAATGAGCTTCGGCGTAGTTCGGGTCGAGTCGTATTGCTTGACTGCAGTGAACAGAAGCTTCAGTGTATTTGCCTTGCATAAGAAGGACTTCAGCCAGATTGCTGTATGCTTTTGCATAGTTCTGGTCAAGCTGAACAGCTTTGGTGTAGTAGGTAACTGCTTCGTCAAGTTTGCCTTGCTTGCCGAGAACTACTCCTATGTTATTATGTGCAATAGCTGAATTTGGATCTAAGTCGAGCGCGTGTTGAAAATGCGAAACTGCTTCATCGAGTTTTCCCAGATTGAGCTTTGCCAGTCCAATTTGAATTTGGGTTTCAGCCCAGTTCGGTTCTGTTTGCATTACTGTTGTTAAACATTGCAAAGCTTGTTCATATTTACCTTGCTCATTGAGTGCAACGCCCAAACTAAAGTTCGCACTGGCATCGAGAGGATTAATTTGTAGTATTTGATTGTATTCGCTTATTGCCTTATTTACCTGGCCATAGTGGAGATATTTTGAGCCGCGATTTAAGTGCCATCTTGAGACATTGGGTATATATGTAAGAAATTCGAAGCTGGTAATGACATAAAGGATGCCGCAGACTCCGAGCCAGGTTATAAATTTGATTCTCTTTCGCTTCAGGGTGTAAGTGTATATGTGGTATATTCCAAGAGCGGAAAACAGAAGCAGAAATGGTACTATAGCAACACGATATCTGATAGCTACAAAAAATGGCATATAGGACAAAGAATATGACAGAATAAGTAATATAACCAACCATGATGCATAGAGTTGTTTTCTGGAATCTTGTCTGTATTGCCAGTATTCAGTGTCCTTTGACCTTAATGATTGAAAGAACAGTAGTATCCCGACTACCGACGTGGAGAGAATAAGTGGAAAACTAAAACTGCTTCTAAGAACAGCGGAGTTTCGACGCTCGCAATAAATCTCCTTATTATTTGATATCTCATAAGGTCCCCAAAAAAGTAATGCCTTCTTAAAGGTCAGTTTTAATGTTTGAAGAGGATGTTCTTGGATGTAGTTCAGTGCTTTGATGGTGAAGAATCTGGAAACTTCTGAATGTTTCATATCCCTTCCGACAATTTTTTCCACGCCTTCAACCAGCTTGGGATTGTCAAAGCTGGTCCATCCCTCCAACAACTCGGGGGCGATATCCGACAATATGGGAATAGAAGGCCAAACGCAGTTTGTATGTTCGTTATTTCCTATGTATAAGTTGACGCCGCCGTTTGCGGTGATTAAAACAATATCCTTTGAAACGAGATAGTTTCGCAGTGTTGCCGGTGCAATAACACCTGATATGGTGATAATAAACACTATGACTATGGATCCAAAGCCTGGGCCGTCTTTATTTTGATGTTTAAGCTTCCATATCCAGGCTAGGATCACCGGCCCGCAGAGTAAAATATTAGGTCTTGTCAGGGCAAATGAACCGAAGAGCAACCCCGCTGTGATGATGCGCAGGTATGTAAATTTGTCGATACAGGTACAAAGAGTGTAAACTAATGCAAGCCCTAAAAAAATTAGCAATACAGGTGCCAGTAATTCCCCTTCAAAAAATATGAATTCCCAGTAGACACTCATCAAAGTGGCAAAAATCAAACCTACAGCGCCATTAAATATTTGTCTGCCGATAAGATAAACCATCACACAATTGACAAGCCCTAAAACTATTTGAATTATTCGAATTATCAAATAGCTTGAACCTGATAGATAGTAGACCAGAGCCAGAAAGTATGGATAGCCGGGCGGCCTGAAAAAAGGTGAGGTATTGACTTCTGGGTCGTTTTGCTCCGGCGGAGGTGTCCAGTCACCGTTTACCAGCGCCCTTGCCCAGTAGTCGTGAAAATATGCGTCCATCTCCGGATAAGAGAAATCGGGCGCGCCACTGATTTCATGCAAGTATATGCAACGTAGAGCTAAGCCGGTTAACAGTATAGCACAAAGGACCAGAAATTCACATATTGGCACCTTCATATTATTCTGATGGCTATGATTAGGTGTTTTATCCCCTTTTTTTGCTTCGCGATTTGTTTGCTTAGCTGTTTCCTGTTGTGTTGAAGAGAGTTCTTCCATATCATTATTCTATAAGATGTTGTAAGTTTGTATCAATATTGAAATCGGATTGGCGGAATAACTGGCTAATTTGTGGTTTTGCACAAGAGGCTTTTTTGATAAATATGTTTTGACAGATTCAGTTGATTTGCTACAATATTTACTTTTACGTTGCGTGGTCTTTAGGAGTTTTTAATGAAAAGCTTTTTGGCGAAAAAAGGTGAAGTTGAGCAAAAATGGTGGCTTGTCAATGCCGAGGGTGCCGTTTTGGGCCGAATGGCTGCGAAAATCGCTCCTATACTGATGGGCAAAAATAAACCCACATATACCTCTTATGTCGATACAGGTGATTATGTGGTTGTGGTAAATGCCGACAAAATAAAAATTACCGGCAAAAAGGCCCAGGTGAAAGAATATGATTATTACACGCACTATCCCGGCGGCCATAAATACGTCAGCTTCACTGAGATGATGACGAAAAAACCTGAAAAAGTAATTGAATTGGCTGTAAAGAGAATGCTCCCGAAAAATGCATTAGGCAGAGAAATGCTGAAAAAGCTGAAAGTTTACCGCGGCACGGAGCACGACCATCAGGCCCAGAGACCGGAAGAATTAAATCTGTTCTGAGAGGAAATAATAAATTATGGCAGAAGACCAGGCGAATAATCCTGTTGACAGCCCCAAAGTTGATGCGGCTGTCGAGGCGCCGAAACCCAAGCGCAAACCCGTGAAGAAATCGGAAAAAGTCAGTTATTACTGGGGCCTCGGCAGAAGAAAAAGTTCTGTCGCACGTGTCCGAATTAAGCCCGGCAAGGGCAAGTTGCTCGTAAACAAAAGAGAGCTTGGTAATTACTTCGCCAGGGAGCAGGACAAAGAAATGGTTTTAGCGCCTTTGAAAGTGGTTGAGTGTGAAAAAACGTTCGACGTTTTTGTTAATGTTCGTGGTGGTGGCACTACCGGCCAGTCTGGCGCTGCGCGTTTGGGAATCGCCCGGGCGCTGAAAAACTATGATGAAAGCTATATCCAGCCGTTGCGCGATGGTGGCCACCTTACCCGTGACAGCAGAATGGTCGAGAGAAAAAAGCCCGGTCAATCCGGCGCAAGGAAAAGATTCCAGTTCTCGAAGCGGTGATTTGCATCTTTCACGTTTGGTGATTATAATAAGCCGCCGGAAAAGAGGCGGCTTTTTTAATTGTAGAAAGGCAGATTATGCAGGATATAAATGAACCCGTTATCGCGTATTGCGGATTGGTTTGTACAAACTGCGGCGCGTATAAGAAACAGAAATGCGCCGGCTGTTTCAGTGATAGGCCGATGTTCCGCAACTGTCCGGTTAAGCGGTGTGCGGGTGAAAAAAGTTTAACGACCTGTGCCGATTGCAGCGAATACGAAGATTTGAGGAAATGTAAAAAGCTGAACAGCTTCATCGCAAAAGTATTTCAGTTTGTCTTTCGTTCCAACCGTATCGGCAACCTGGAGCGAATCCGCAAAGATGGGCTGGAATTATTCAAAAATAATTTGTCTTAAGGAGTATTTATGGTTCGTGTTGCGATAATAGGAGCGAGCGGCTATACTGGTGCCGAATCGATAGAGATGATCCTGCGTCACGGTGAGGCCGAGCTTACCTACCTAAGCGCGCTGCCGGAGGAATGCGGGGCGGTCGAGGAGGTTTTTCCGAAGTTCAAAGGGCGGTGCGGTTTGCAGATTGAGCCGCTGGATATCGACAAGCTCTCCGGCATGGCGGACGTTGCGCTATGCTGTCTGCCGCATAAAGTGTCGATGGGATTTGTCCCTAACTTGCTGAAGGCGGGGCTGAAGGTCGTTGATTTCAGCGCGGATTACCGGATTAAAGATGCGGCGGTTTATGAGAAATTTTATCAGGTGAAACATACCGATACAGCCAATCTTGAGCGAGCGGTCTATGGTTTGCCGGAACTGTTCCGAGAGCAGATAAAGGGCGTTGATTTGATTGCCAACCCGGGCTGTTTCCCCACGGGAGCGATATTGGCTGTTGCGCCGCTGCTGAAGAATAGCCTCATTGAAACAGATTCGATTATAGTCAACGCTGTGACCGGCTCATCGGGAGCGGGGAAGAATCCATCGGTTAAATTTCATTTTCCAAATATGAATGAGAACATATTTGCATACGGTATAGGTACACACCGGCATATGCCGGAGATGGAGCAAATTGCCGGCGAAATCGCCGGGGCTGATGTTCAGATGCTGTTTCAGCCGCACGTTGGGTCTTTTGACAGGGGAATCCTCTCGACGGTTTATTGTCAGCCCAAGAAGAAAACGGACGGTGTACAATTGATGAAGCTGTATAAAGATTTCTACGCCAGCGAGATATTTGTGCAGGTTTGTAAAGAAGCGCCTGCTGTTAAAAATGTCGCGGGAACAAACTACTGCCATGTATACCCGGTGAGCGTGAAGGGCAGAATCGTGGTTTTTTCGGCGATTGATAATCTTGTAAAAGGTGCCTCCGGCCAGGCGGTTCAGAATATGAATATCATTTTCGGCCTTGAAGAAACCCTCGGTCTTAAATAGCGGCGACGGAGAAAGCAGATGGCGAATAATACAGTCACAGCACCGAAGGGGTTTTGGGCAGCAGGGGTAAAGTGCGGGATAAAGAAATCGGGCAAGCACGATTTGGGGTTGATAGTTTGTCCGGCTGGTGCGAAGGCAGCGGCGGTTTTCACGACCAACAAAATTGTCTCGGCGGCAGTTGAGGTAAGCAAACATCACGTCAAAAGCGAGACTATTTATGCGGTTGTCGTTAATTCCGGCAATGCAAATGCCTGCACCGGACAAAAGGGGATGAAGAACGCAATCAAGATGTGCTCTGAAACGGCCAGCTATATTGTGGTTGACCCACACGAGGTGCTTGTTGCTTCGACAGGTATAATCGGCGAGATGTTGCCGATGAAGACCGTCTCTGCCGGTATTACAGATGCGGTAGGGGAGCTTAGAGGTTCCGCTACCGCGGGGATGAATTTCACGAAGGCAATTATGACCACCGACACAAAACCTAAGACGGCCTGTCGGAGAGTCAATATATCCGGCAAACAAGTTACTATTGCTGGAACTACCAAGGGGGCGGGTATGATTGCGCCAAATATGGCGACAACGCTTTGCTTTATCACGACCGATGCGGCAATAACGAGACCATTGTTGAGTAAGGCGTTGAAAACGGCTATCGGCGATTCGCTTAATAAGCTGACTGTCGACGGCCATCAGAGCACTAACGATACAGCTATAATTCTTGCATCTGGTGCAGCTGGCAATTCGTTGATTGTCAAGCAGGGGCCTGCGTATAAGAAATTCAGCAAGGCAC
>CAZDQP010000034.1:0-20498 GCA_964507485.1 uncultured Pirellulales bacterium
ATGAAAAATGTACTGATTGTTGAAGACAATCTCACTATGCTGCGTGGCCTCAAAGACAATTTCGAATCAAAGGGCTACCACGTCAAAACAGCTATAGATGGTGAACTGGGTCTTAAGGCTGCGATGACCGAAAAACCAGACCTTATTATTCTCGATATTATGCTTCCGAAGATGAACGGTTTCGAAGTGTGTAGCCACATCCGTAAGAAGAACCTCGATATACCCATTATAATGCTGACCGCCAAAGACCAGGAAAAGGACGTTGTATTAGGATTGAATCTCGGAGCGGATGACTATGTTACAAAGCCCTTCAGTATCCAGGTATTAATGGCTCGGGCCGAGGCCTTACGGCGACGTCGAAGAGGCGAAGAGCCTTCGGTATATGAATTTGGCGATTGTCTTCTGGATATCGCCGACAGCACTCTTCTGCGAGAGGGGAAGGAAGTGACGCTTACATGTGAGGAATTCAAACTATTGCATCTGTTTCTTAGAAGGTCTGGGGAGACCCTTGCGCGAGGGGAGATACTCAACAATGTATGGGGCCACAGCCACTTTATTACGGTACGGGATGTTGACCGTCTTGTTGATACTCTTAGAAGGAAAATCGAACCAGACCCGAGCGCACCAGTATATATTCATACCGAAGAGGTGATGGGCTACAGGTTTGAAAGGCCCCAATAGAATGGAAACGATATTGATAGTTGAAGATGACCCTGCAATGCTCCGGGGATTGAAAGATAACTTTGAGTTCAAAGGCTATCAAGTACTAACGGCCGCTGATGGAGAGGAGGGACTCAATACCGCTCTTAACAAAAAGCCCGACCTTATCATTCTCGATATTATGCTGCCGAAGATAAATGGGTATGAGATTTGCAGGCTTATTCGCCAGGAAAACTTGGATATGCCGATAATAATGTTAACAGCTAAAGGGGAGGAATCAGATGTAGTTTTGGGTTTGAATCTTGGAGCCGATGATTATGTCACTAAACCTTTCAGTATAAAGGAGCTTTTGGCAAGGGCGGCAGCATTTTTAAGACGAAGGAAACAAGCTGAACAGGATGTCTATGAGTTTGCAGATTTTAAACTTGATATTCCAGCAAGGAAACTAACACGTAAAGACAAAGAAATTAAGCTGTCACCTAAGGAGTTTGGTCTTTTGGAGTTGTTTGTCAGGATGCCTGGTAGAGCTCTTACACGTGATGAAATACTCAATAAAGTTTGGGGTTACGATTCTTTCACAGGTCAGCGTGGGATCGACCGTTTTATTACTACTCTTAGGGATAAGATAGAAACTAATCCGCACAAACCGGTTTTCATACATACGATAAGGGAGATAGGGTATAAGTTTGAACCGCCTGAATGAAGTAACTGTGACACTTTAAAATTCTATCTTGAATAAAGAATAGCTCGATTTCATATTCTGCGGGTTCAATGCTGTCTATGACGTGAATTAGATTGTATCTTGTCGAGTAGCTGAAATCACAGCGAATAATACTAGACTGTCGAAGGTGGCGCCAATTGTCTTTCTTGTCATATCTGTTGTTTTCTCAATTTCCTAAGTTGTTAAATGAATGGTTTGCCTTTGTGAACGGTGTAAGATATGCGTGTCATTTTTTGGAGTTGCTTCAGTTTCACCGTGGTGAGTTTTAAACCTTTTATTTCAAACTGCTTGGTTATTAGACAGCTAAATGCCGCAGTATGTTGCTAGGCTTGATGGTTATTAAGTACACTCAACCATCTTGTATGCCGGAGTTCATATATCGTTTTAAGGTCACAAATCTAATAGATATTCACAGTTACATTCCCTTTGGGACAATGTAAATCTCTACACGTCTGTTTTGGGGATTGCCTTTTTTGTTAGGTTTATTGGGTGCAATTGGCCTAAATTCACTAAAACCTCGGATACTCATGCGCTCTGGATTAATACCCTTACTCGACATTATATTCAGCACGGATATTGCTCTATGAGCCGATAAATGCCAGTTGGTTGGATGTTTTGCGCGAGTCCCAGGCTTGCCAATACGGATATCATCGGTGTGTCCGGCAATTACAACATCGAATTTTTTGCCTTGTTCTAAATTGAGAATTTCACATAGTGACTTGATTACTTCACTTGCTGCAGGTGCCACCACGTCACTGCCGGGTTCAAAAAGTAAATCACTTTTAAATTTGACTATGCCTTGAGCTGAATCGTACTCGACCATTTCTTTGTCCTTGGCAAAGTCCTCAAGCATAGTACTAAGTTCTACTGGGAGCGATGCTCCACCGAAGAGCAATTGCTGTTGCATCGTGGAAATCAACTCCTTCTTTTTCGCAAGGTCTTCTACGAGTGCAGCAATTTTTTGTTGTAGTGCTTTTACGTTGACGCCGCTGTGGCCTTCAGCGGTTTCGAGTTGCCTTTTTAACTGGTCAAGTTTGACTTTAGCAGTTTGTAATTCACTCTCGAGATCTGCTATCCGTTTTTGTTGTGTGTCGTTGCGCACTTTCAAATTTTTATAATCTTGCTCTGAGACACAACCATTTGTCAACATAACAAAGGCACATAAAAGAAAAAGTACCGAAAATTTGGCAGTTCGCATTGTTTCATCCTTTCTAAGAAATTCAAGACAGATAAGTTTGCTTTTAACCGTCCTATAAAATATACATATGTTTTGTTTATAAAATGTTACCGCCGGTTGAATCATTCGTTTCTCAGCCACACCGGTAAATTAAACCTATTTGCATTTATCCGTCAAGAAGAAACTTTCAAAATATATGTAGTCTTCACCGACAGCTTTGTTTGCTCGAGAAGTATATGCCGACTTTCTTTTTTTGCGCAACGAAACGGCCCTTCTATCTGCTTAGAAAGGGCCGAGTGAGACTGAAATCTATACGGACTACGGGGTTAAGTGCTTTCACCTTCTGATTCGGCCTCCGGTGGTGGAATTTCTTTGGTTTTCTTGGCTTTTTTCTTCTTACCTGCTGTTTTACCACCCTTACCTTTGCCGCCAAGTATAAAAGCAATCCCGGTTATCAAACCTGAAGCTATAACAGCACCAACCACAATATACCATATTAAACCTTGTATTGGCGTCAGAACTGATGGCATCGTATTATTGAAGCTGGCCACCGCCACTATTGCCGTGTAAATGACAGCCAATAACGGCAGAATCAGCATAATTCCAAGGGCATTGCTTATCATATCTGGTGCCGATTCGGTATATGCTTGAACCATCACCGCTGCATCTGGACCGGATTCTGATGCGGTGAGTCCTTCGTCTGGCATCAATTGTTCTGCTTCAGCAGCCACTTCCACTGCTGAAGCCTCAGCTCCACCTTCTGGTGTTTTTTCTTCTTCGCCCTCAGGGGTGTAAATTTCGTCAAGAATACCGCCTAGAGAAGTGTCGTCTGCCTGTAATGAGAGGTCTAATAAACCTGAACCACTGCCGAATGTATCAAGATTTACATCTTCTTCGATTTCTTCCAGTGATGCTTCGCCTGATGTAGCTTTGGTCTCGCTTAGTGTATCTTCTCCTAAGGCTCCTCTGTCTGGTACGATTTTGGTTTCGCCCAGTGTATCATCTGCAAGTTTGTAATCTTCATCTGCTTCACTAAGGGTATCTACTCCTTCACCGGCTGTAGCTGTGGTGTCCGAACCGACCTCCGCTTGTTCCTCAATCGGCTCGGGTGCTAAAGAAATCTCATCTTCTTCTGCTGGCTGTGCTTGAGCTGAAGTTTTTCTTGATGCCGCCATACTTGTGTCAGACATCAGTGCTTCAACTTCATCGACTTTAAACAGTAAATTTGGACCGTCACGGAACTCGCGCAGTCTGCCCTGTTTTATGATATCCTTTACTTCTTCCTCTGTTTTACCGAGTTTCGCAGCAACTTCTTGTAATGAATAAAACATGCCTGCCATAATTACCTATTCTCCAAGAAAATTATTCTTTTACTTTACTTTCTATTTATTCGAGAACCTTTATTTTACCTGTTAACTATTACAATTTTACTCTTTGGGCTGATTTGTTTCCAGCATATCTACATCTGAATCCTCTTGCTTCTCCTTTACATTTTCTTTAAATCTTTTGCCCAATTCTTTTTCCAGAAGCATTCTCACCTGCTCCGGTTTTGGCTCAGCCGTGTTGTACTGCTTCAACAACCTGTCGTATCGCCAGCTTCGCGCTGCTATTAACCTCAAGCGGTTGTGAGCTGGACCTGTGCTATTTATTTCATATATCCATAGCGTTTGGTTGACCGTATCAACCATCGCTAGCCCGTATTTATCCCGTTCGATTTGAATGGGAACCGCTGAGATTTCGCTGCTGCCTTCGGTTTGCAGTTCTGCTTTAGCACTCACAGGTGAACCGAGTTTACCGGCTGCGAAAAACAAAACTAACAAACTAAGAACTATATACGCCGGCAGCACCCAGCGTCTTTCAATTCTGGATACCATAATCTTTAAATTCTACTCCCCAAAAACGAATTTAAGATAATTATATTCTAATTTTTATAAGATTGCAAGCTATTTTTAACGAAAATGCTGCAAGTTAAGGTCGCCTTGAGGCCGGTTTTGCAGTTTTTATCCGGAAATCCCAAACACGATTTTATTGCAGAAATGGGCTGTTTCGTATACAATATTTAGCTGAAGAGTATCGGGGTGTAGCTCAGCTTGGCTAGAGCGCCTGCTTTGGGAGCAGGAAGTCGCTGGTTCGAATCCAGTCACCCCGATTTCAATAATACCCTCCTCATAAATCTCTTGACCGTAGTTACTCATTTAGTTGAATCTCTAATCTGTCTGGATTTTACATACCTATTCTTTCTCAATCTGCTCTGGTACCGTGATATGTAGTTACTGTGTAGTTAAATTCTTTTTGGGTTCTTGGCTTTAATGTTAAAGTGAATTTAACGGTATCCAGGTCTACCTTCTCGAATTTATCGAAGTCGCCGCTTTTTTTCAGGTCCCAGTATTTAGTATTAAAGTTGCGCTGAATCTCAACTTGAGCTGGAATCTCACGGGTATTCCTGACTTCGATTTTAAATGTATGTATCTCATCCCAGCCGGAAATGTTTCCTTTATTATCAAACCTGTGGTTTTTTATAGTGAAGTCCATAAGTGTCGGCTCGACAACAACATCAGCAACTGCACCGAGGTTAAGCTCTATCTCTTCATCCACGGGAATGTACTTAAAAGCAGATTGTCCTACATAACCTAAATGTTGCTGTTCATCAGTGTTCCTGTAAACTTTTAGAGTTCCACCTGGAATGGGCGTCTCACCAAGCTTGTGTTTTTTGTCATTTGCGAAGCTAAGGAAACGAACAACACTCAAGCCATACCTTTCTTGTTCGTATTTATAAAGGTTGATTACAGGGATCTCGTCAGCATCGAAGCTTATCAGACGTTTAGACCACCCCGTTGGTATTGTTTCTGTTCCCTCGATTGTATAGAGAAAATATTCGCTTAGTCCTTCTTTTCTGATTTCCTTAGGCTCGGTAATGTAATCCATTGCTTCCATAGCGAGTTTTGCCTTTCCGACCGAGGGTGCAAATCGCCGGTACCGTCCTTCAAACTCCTCCGGCACTATCTCCCCGGGTTTGTCGTAAGGATATTGCCGTCGTGCAAGCTCAGCGATTTGGTCGAGGATGTGTACTTTGCCGACAATTAACCGAGTCTGTGCGTTTTCGTAATCTTCACCGCTGTAATTGGTAACTCGAACATAGCCCTTGAGCCGCATTGTCTTTTCATCTTCTGTTAACGTGCCCATATAAAATGCTCGCCAGCTAAGGCCGCTTGTAAGATAAGTAATCTCGACAGGGACATCCCCTCTTACGTTACTTTCAATATTCCATAAGCCGAGATTTGTTACTCTTGGTGGATAGGAAAGCTCGGTAATATCAATCTTATCTGCTGCTGCTTTAGGAAGCATCTCCAGACTTGTAGGGTCAATAAGTGTGTTGGCCCATGAAAATTGCAGCTTATTGTTCCCTTGTTTAAGTGTCAGAGCCCTGTTTTCACGTACCAACGTCAAATCTGCTGAGTTATAAATAGTGAGTTGTACAGTGTCCCGTGAGGGAAGTGTAACCAAGTCTATTTTGGCCTGTGCGGTGCTGGCTATGATGAATATTGTCAGGAATGCTAATGTACGTTTCATTTTACTGCTCCTTTAGTTTTAAGGAATTTTTACTTATTTATACTTACTCAGGGACGAACGTTTCGGCGGTGATAATGCATCTCCAAATCTTTCTTGTCATGTGCACCAAGCTCAATCTCAAACTTGAGAGTATAGGCGTCTTTACGTTCATACGTCATATTGCATTTTTCCATGTCCCATTGCCCGGGAATATGCTGAATCATAGTCAGCACAGCTTTGCTATCTTTGAAATTCTCGATTTTGGCGGTTATTATTTCATCGGTATCATAGAGAACAACATGCCCATCGTTGTTCCTTCGGACATTTATTCTTTTGTCTCTCATTTTTCGTTGCGTTACGACAATGTCTCTGCTGTCACCGATGTAGAGTTCCATTTTCTCTCCTACAGGGACCAAAGACGTTACATCTTCACCTAAGAAAATTGTGCTTTGTTGACCATCTTCTTGGAAGAGCCGCGTTTTACCGCCCCATAGGGCGAATTTACCTAATCCGCTTTTAGTTTCGTTTTTGATTCGGTAACTCACCGGAATGCCCACATTCCTGTTTTCTAGTTTTTCAGGGTCCCAGGGTAGTTTTTCGGCGTCAAATGTCCATACCTTAGTGATTGGAACGTTAGGTGCTTCTATGAATAACATCTGCTTGGTTTCTTCATGGTCGATACCTTGTTCGAAAGCTTCACCGTAATCCAACAGCACTCGTGCCTGCTCGAAATCCTCACCTGAAAAATTCCTCAGCACTAAGTAGCTCTTCAAATCAACCATAGTTTCGGCTTTGTCGGCAACTGCCTTGTATGTAATCAGTCTGTCGATATTCATAAGCAGGTAGCTGATTCGCACTGTTTCAGCGTAGTCGCTATCGCTGCTGATTTCCCACACTAAGGCATCCTCATTCGGCGGGTAGCTTACATTAAGCAAAGTCACCTTCTCTGGATGGTCGAGGACTCTTAGGCGAATTGAATCAGCATCGATGCTTACTCCTTTCCAGGAAAAATCGACCTTGTTAATACCTTTCTGAAGAGTGAGCACGCGTTCTTCTTCGATTAGTGTTGCTTGTGGATTGTCCAGTCGAATCACTGTTGCCGACCGTTCAGGAAGTGCAACGAGTTTTATCCTCCCTTGGGCAATCGAGGTACTGATAAGCAGTAACGCTATCATCGCTGATTTTTTCCCGTTCATTTTTTAGTCTCCTTAAATTTGTTTTCTCTTTTTTTGTTTTTTTCAAATTCTTCCCGTCTCCCATGGTACGTTCTTATTGTGTATTTAAAGTTTCGCTTACTTCGTGGCTCGACTTTTGTCTTAAATCGTGCATGTGTCGCATCGTGTTTTGCATAAGATATATCCTCTCCATTTATATCTAATGTCCAGTACGCAGTCTCGAATCCGCGGGTAATTTCAACTTCCACCGGTAATTCACGGGCGTTCGTAATTTCTATTTTCCAGGTTCTAACTTCGTCCCAGCCGGTAATATTATTATTGCTGTCGAATATCAAATTTTCTGTCCCGAAACTCGTCATTATCGGCTCAACAATGACCTCACGGGCCCAATTCATATTTAACTCAACCTCTTCATCTACTGGGATGTATTTGGTATTTGTCCTTCCAACATACGACAGAAGACCCTCTTCTTCCGTTAGGCTATATATTCTCACAGCGCCGTTTGGAATAGGCGTATCACCGAGATTGTGCTTTTTGTCATTTACAAACGAAATAAATCTTATCGTCTGATGTCCCCATCGTTGTTCATCATATTTATAAAGACTTTTTACATCGATGTTATCTGCGGTAAAAGATATCAGCCGCTTACTCCAACTCTGAGGTATTGTCTCCCTGCCCTCAATCGTATAAAGGAAGTATTCACTCAGACCCTCTTTTCTAATCTCCTTGGGAGACGAGATTGTTTCTCTCCAATATTTAGGAGATGTTAACTCGTTAGCATATAATATCCCTGCTGGACTTTCAGTGTCTGATAAAAGTTTTTCATCTTCTTCTAACGCTCCCGGTCTGCCGTGAGGATATTGCCGGTGTGCGAGTTCAGCGATTCTGTCCAGAATATGGACCTCGCCCACTATAAGGCGTGTCTGGGCGTTTTCGTAATCTTCCCCGCTGTTATTGCCTACTCGCACATAACCCTTAAGTTGCATTGTCTTTTCATCTTTTGCTAACGTACCCATATAGAACGCTCGCCAGTTGAGCCCACTTGTTAAATACGTTACCTCAAAAGAGATTTTTCCGCTTATTTCTGAGCGAATGAGCCATCGGCCGATATCTTTTAACCGAGACGGGAAAACCAGCTGTTGAATATCAATTTTGTTTGCCTGCTCCAATGGTTCCAGTGCCAGCGATGTTGGGTCAATCAGCGTATTGGCCCACATAAACTGGAGCCAGTTCCACCCCTTTTTCAGCGTTAAGTTCCGCCGCTCACGTACCAGAGTCAAATCAGCCGAGTTGTAAATAGTAATTTGCACGTTCTCACGGCGGGGTAATATCACTAATTCGATTGCACTGGCCGGAGCAAAAGGTGGTTTCTCCGATATTGCTTTCTCACTGACTTTGTCAGCTGTGGTATACTCCAAAGGTGTCACGCTTTCTGTTTCTGTTCTTGCCCTTGAAGTTATAGATCGTATTTTTTTATCTGATTTCGCAATTTCACGCTCTTGTTTTTTGTCCCACCTCGAATCGGATATCAGCAGCATAAATCCTATTATCAAAACCGCCGCAACTGCATTGAGCCAGGCGACTTTATTGAAAGAAATCATCCTTGGGTGTGCACGCCTTTCGACCTGCTTCAGGGTTTCCTTAATTAGTTCATCGGAAATTTTCGTTTCTTCACGAAGCAGCTCCAGAGTGGAAAATTTCCGCTTTATTTGTTTGGCCCGCTCGCGGCAATCAGCGCAGTTCTTGAGATGTTCGGATATCTTTTCCGCTTGGATGTCCGAGACCAGCTTAAACTGATATTTAATAAGCTCTTTTTCTGTAATGTGTAGCTTCATTTCGCTTCTCTGGCGAATTCATCCAGCTTCTGCCCCAGGGCCCTGAGCGCCCTGTACATTTGTGTTTTAACCGTACCGACTGAGCAGCCCATAACTTGGGCCACTTGCGGATAATTAAACTGCTCATAATATGCCAGAATAAGTGTTGCCCTTTGCCTCTCTGGCAAACTTTGAACAGCTTGTCTTACCTGTTCTTTTTGTTCCTCATTGGCTGCTTGTTCTGAAGGATTATGTGTATTATCTAAAATAGCATCTGTTCTCGATTCGTTATAAGTTCCGTTAGCACAGTCTGTTTTTTGATTTAATGAAACGAATTTTAACCTTTTATTCGACCGCATACCATTAATGGCAATGTGCGTTGCTATTGTGAACAGCCACGACTTAAAGTTCTCACCTCGAAATGTATGGCCCTTTTCATGCACGCGTTTGAAAGTTTCCTGGAAAAAATCCTCAGCTAATTCTCGACATCCGCTCATTCGTTGCAGGTATCCTAGCACTCTTGCGCCGTGTCGGCGCATTAATTCCTCAAATGCTGTCGGGCTGCCCTGACAATGGGCTTCGATTAATTTTTTATCTTCACTCTCCATTTAACGAATCTAGTACATCTAATATATAAGACACAAGTCATATCGCAATGGTTGACAGCAAACTAAAATAATTCATCGGCAATTACACCATAATTTGGGCAGGTTAAATCTTGAAAAACACGCTTGTTCCTCATTTCCATCGACTTAATTTTCACGTTTCGATGTGGAACGGTCTCAGAGGTTGCTCTTGTGGTTATTTCCGTGAGGACTTCGATGTAGGATATGTCCGGAGATAATAATAATTACAAGTAGGACCATGAGCGCCATAGCAGCATATGGACTGTAGGATGCCGTCTGGTCAAGCAGTTGACGTAGAAAGAAAGCCCAGCCGAAGATTGCCGCGCAGGTTCCTGCCAGCACTGCTGTCATTATGACCCAAACTCGCAGGTTTAGCAAAAACCCAATCACACAGCCGACTACAGGTCCGGTCATCCAGAAAGGAAACCATACAAAAACAAATAATCCGATTATGCCGTATCTTCGCACTATATCCTTGTTGGCTTCCGCCGCATTGCGAATACGCTCAAATATATTCTTGAGCCACTTGACCACCAACAGCCTTCGCCAGCTGAGCACGAACAGCGGATAGAAAATCAGAACCAGAATAGTTTCTATTACTATGCATATTGGGATGATTGTGCTGTGTTTGAGGTCTAAGGAATATCCGAAGGCCATACCAGCCGCTCGGCCGAAGATGATTTGTGTTGCGGTCATACCCACCAGGGCCTGTGAATCCTCCGGCGAATATAGCATCTTGGTGCCGAGCCAGAAAGCGTATACAAACGCCAGAGCGACTCCGACCATTAACAGGCGACCCTCGGATTGAGTTAGAAGAGTTGTTTTGAACTGCTTTTTCTGCTCCGAGTTCGGCTCGATTACTGGCTGTTCAGTTTTATCTCCCATGTGTTCGATACCCGATCGTGGAATTATTTTAACTGATATTTCCTGCATTGCACCATTATCTATGTAATACAGTATTCCAAATTGGCTGTCAGATACAAGTTTTTTTCTATATTCCTGTAACACCGTCCCGGTACTATCCATATATATCGGAGCATTGGCTAACTTGCTTTATGGCTCTGATTCCGGCATAACTTTCTATTTGGATAGCAAAAGTCGGGTAGGGCCTAAATTATCGGGTTTTAATTGGTTATTGACTTTTTAACGGTAATAAGGCAGAATGCAAGGTTCCGCTTGTCTCCGTAATTTGAAATACACGGTTATTAAGGAGGTAAAAAATGTTTAACGGTATTTTTCGCATTCCCCGGCCGGTTAATGAACCCGGTTTGCAGTATGCTCCGGGAAGCAGCGAACGTACAGAACTAAAGACCAAATTGAAAGAAATGCTTGACCGGCAGGTGGAAGTCCCAATGATTATTGCTGGGGAAGAGGTGCACAGTGGCAAACTTAAAGACATCTGTTGTCCGCACGACCATAAACATCTCTTGGGCAGGTATCATGAGGCTGATGCCGAGTTTACTATTAAAGCTGTCGATGCCGCTGAAAAAGCAAAGAGACAGTGGGGACAAATGCCTTGGGAATCGAGGGCAGTTGTTTTACTGAAGGCTGCGGAGCTGCTCGCCGGTAAATATCGCCAGACATTAAATGCTGCGACAATGCTCAATATGAGTAAGACTCCACATCAGGCAGAAATTGATTCGGCCTGTGAGCTAATCGACTTCTGGCGGTTCAATCCGCATTTTATGGAAGAGGTCTATGGAGACCAGCCGATATCGACACCCGGCGTGTTGAACTATATGGAGCACCGACCGCTTGATGGTTTTGTCCTTGCCTTGACGCCGTTCAACTTCACTTCCATTGCTGGTAACCTTCCTACTGCTCCCGCGCTGATGGGTAATACCGTTGTATGGAAGCCCGCGTCGGCTGCTGTACTGCCCGCATACTTTATTATGAAAGTCCTTGAGGAAGCGGGTATGCCCCCTGGAGTTATAAATATGGTGCCGGGACCGGGACCGGTCGTCGGGCCGCCTGCCCTCAACGATATTAGACTTGGTGGTATTCACTTTACGGGAAGCACCTATGTTTTTTCGACAATATGGCTCGCCGTTGGTTCGGACATTCGAAAATATGTTTCCTACCCCAGAATCGTTGGAGAAACCGGCGGAAAGGACTTCATATTCGCTCACGCTAGCGCCGATATTGACGCTCTCGTTACAGCTTTGATCCGTGGCTCGTTCGAATATCAGGGGCAGAAATGCTCAGCTTCTTCGAGAGCATACATCCCGGATTCCATCTGGCCGAAAGTTAAAGAGCAGATGCTTGATGAAATCAAAAGTATCAGGATGGGCGATGTTACTGACTTCAGTAACTTTATGGGTGCGGTTATTGACAAGAAAGCTTTTGAAACAATCAGCGGCTATATCGAATTTGCTAAAAGTTCGGCAGATATGGAAATTATCACTGGCGGCGGATGTGATAGCTCGACCGGCTACTTCGTTGAGCCCACTGTTGTAGTGTCTAAAGACCCGAAGTCAAAGTTGATGGTTGAAGAAATATTCGGACCCGTATTGACCGTATATGTTTATCCTGAAGGCCAGTATGACCAGACTTTGGAACTTTGCGACCGAACCTCCCCCTATGCCTTGACCGGCTCGATTTTCGCGCTCGAACGCGGTGCTGTCGTAAAGGCGATGGACACCCTCCGCCACGCCGCGGGTAATTTCTATGTTAACGACAAGCCCACGGGTGCGGTCGTCGCCCAGCAGCCGTTTGGAGGAACGCGGGCTTCGGGCACGAATGACAAAGCTGGTAGTTGGCTTAACCTCGAGCGATGGGTCTCACCGCGCGCAATAAAGGAAACTTTCCTGCCGCCCAGAAACTTCCGTTATCCGTATATGAAGCCGGAATAACAGCCGCACCGGCCGCAAGTACGGTTTTTATGGAAATTATCAGACCGCGCTGCTAAAATAGCTGGCAGTTATGACTACTGCCGTAAAAGATAATGCCAAAGCTTTATTAGATGCGCCCTTGGAGGAGCTTGTCTCACGGGCCAATAGGATTAGAAAAAAGTATATAGGTAATGGGCTTGAATTGTGTAGCATCTTAAATGCCCGCTCGGGCCTTTGCCCCGAAGATTGTAAATTTTGTGCCCAGTCTGCAAGGCATCACGCGGATATACAAACCTATCCGCTTAAGGGAAAAAGGGAGATAGTCGAAGCCGCACATAAAGCCAAAGCTCTCGGCGCAGAAAAATTCGGCATTGTAACCAGTGGGAACCGGCTGACCGACAGTGAAGTGTTTGTAGTGGCTCAGGCAATATCAGAAATAAGAAACGGAATTGGTATCGCTGTTTGTGCTTCGCTGGGTGCTGTGGAAAAATCACAATTGCAGCTTCTCAAAAATGCTGGCCTGTCACGTTATCATCATAATATCGAAACGTCCCGCCGTTTTTACCCCAGCATTGTCTCAACACATAGCTTCGATGAGAGAATCGATACCGTAAGTTCTGCTAAGCAGGTCGGCCTTGAAGTTTGCAGCGGCGGTATAATCGGAATGGGCGAGACCTGGCAGGATAGAATTGATATGGCTTGCATTCTGAAAGAATTGGATGTCGACTCAGTCCCGCTGAATATTCTAATCCCTGTTAAAGGTACGCCTCTTGAGTACACTGCACGGATATCGCCTGATGATGTCGTAAGAACGATATGTATTTTCCGGACTATATTGGAAGATAAAATCATCAAAGTCGCCGCTGGCAGGGAAACGACCTTCAAAGATTCGCAGCTCACGGCTTTTGTCGCCGGTGCGAACGGAATGCTTATTGGCGGATATCTTACCGTCGGTGGGGCGAGTCTTGATGCTGATTACGCACTCATCAAAGAAATAAAAAGAGTATGGACAGAATAGATGATTTTCTGACGCGTAGGAAAGCGAAAGGCCTTCTCCGATTTCTTAGACCAGCTGACCTGCGTAAGGACGGAAAAATTTATTATAATGGCGCCGATCTGTATGATTTTTCATCGAATGATTATTTGTCCCTCTCTGGCCATCCAGTGCTCAAAGAGGCCTCTAAAAAAGCTGTTGAATCTTTCGGAACAAGTGCTTCGGCGTCGCGCCTGTTAAGCGGCGACTTGATAATCCACCACCAGCTTGAAGACAGGGTAGCTGAATTCAAAGGCAAACAAAGCGCTCTGGTTTTCAATTCCGGCTATCAGGCCAACGTAGGAATAATAAGTGCGCTGTACGACAGAGATGATGCAGTTTTTTGTGATAGGTTAATCCACGCCAGTATAATAGATGCGGTCAGACAATCCGGTGCTAAGCTTCTTCGCTTCAACCATAACGATTTGGACCATCTCGAATCTTTGCTGAAAAACCGGGGTGCCAATTTCAAAAATCGTCTTATAGTTACCGAGACCGTTTTCAGTATGGATGGCGACAAACCTCCATTAAAAGAGCTTGTGGATATCAAGGACAGATACGACTGTTTTCTTATGGTCGATGAGGCCCACGCCACCGGAATCTTCGGTCCTAATGGCGCAGGCGTCGTCGAAGAGCTGGGTCTTTCCGACCGCATTGAGTTAATTATAGGGACCTTCAGCAAGGCATTGGGTAGTTTCGGTGCTTATCTTGCCTGTTCAGAAAAGATAAAACAATATCTTGTAAACTCCTGCAGAAGTTTTATCTATTCTACAGCTTTGCCGCCGCCTGTCATTGCCGCTGACATTGAAGCTTTAAATATCGTAAGAGATGAGCCATTTCGTAGAGATACGCTGCTTGCCAACGCTGATTACTTTCGTACTCGTCTCCGTGAAGGGGGGTTGAATGTAATCGGCTCATCTCAGATAGTGCCGGTGATTGTGGCGGACACCGACGGGGCGGTCCGTATAAGCGATAAGCTTCAAAAAAGCGGGTTTTGGGTTCTCCCTATAAGACCGCCCTCCGTCCCACAGGGCCGGGCGAGGCTAAGGTTTTCGCTTGTCTACCACCACGCTAAACAACTTTTGGAGAAGCTCGCCGACCGGATTATTGAACTTATGCAAAGTGAAAAATGATATGACCGACTGGATAAAAAAAGACCTGCAGCATATCTGGCACCCCTATACTCAGATGAAGGACTGCCGCAACTATCCTCCAATACTGATAGAAAAAGCCAAAGGTGCCAAGTTATACGATGACAAAGGAAACTTTTATTACGACACAATATCCAGTTGGTGGTGTAATGTCCACGGCCATAACCATCCGAAAATAAAAGCGGCTATTAAAAAACAGCTTAATTCCCTCGACCATACTTTGCTTGCTGGCTTTACCCATAAACCTGCGGTTCTTTTGGCCGAGAAACTTGTTTCTATCACTCCCAAAAATCTAACCAAAGTCTTTTTCTCCGATAATGGCTCAACCGCCGTCGAGACTGCTCTCAAAATGTCTTTTCAATACTGGCGCAACATCGGCCGTAAGAAAAAGACCAAATTTCTTTCTCTCGACCTTGCTTATCACGGCGATACTGTTGGGGCTATGAGTGTCGGCGGCGATACTGTATTCAGCAGGGCTTTTGATGTCTTACTCTTCAAATCTTTTAAAGTCCCTACGCCTTATTGTTATCGATGTCCGCTCGGCAAACAAAAAGCCTTTTGTAGTATCGATTGTATAAAACCATTGCGAGACACCTTAAAAAAACACAAAGATAAAATTGCGGCCCTTATTTTGGAGCCCTTGTTATTAGCGGCAGGGGGGATGATTGTTTATCCTGTTGAATACTTAAAACGGGCCGCCGCCCTTGCCAAAAAATATAACGTCCACTTGATCCTTGACGAAGTCGCCACCGGCTTTGGCCGCACGGGCAAAATGTTCGCCTGCGAGCACGCTTCTGTCCAGCCGGATTTTATCTGCCTCGCAAAAGGAATAACTTCCGGAACGCTTCCTTTCGCTGCAACCTTGACAACTAACAAAATCTACAACGCTTTCTACGACGATTACGAAAAGTTCAAAACCTTCTATCACGGCCATACCTATACCGCAAATCCTTTCGGTTGTGCCGCCGCTCTGGCCGCCCTCGAAATTTTCGAGCAGGAAAAAACACTGCAGAAATTAAAATCTCTTGTCCCCATATTCCACACCGCCATCGAAAAATTCAGACCATTGCCTTTTGTTGGTGATGTCAGATACATCGGTATGGTAGGGGCCATTGAGCTGGTCAAAAACAAAAAGACCAGAAAGCCCTTTGATGTTAGAGAAAGGATCGGCCAACAGGTCTTTCAAAAAGGCCTCGAAGAGCACCTCATCCTCCGCCCCTTAGGTAATATCATTTATCTATTTCTGCCATTAAGCATAACCGAAGCGCAATTAAGTGAAATTCTGAAAAGAACATTCAAAGTTATTGAAGACCTGGTTTGTTAGTGGCTACTCGACCGTTACGCTTTTTGCAAGATTTCTTGGTTTGTCGACATCGTGCCCGCGAAGAACTGCCGCATGATATGCCAGAAGTTGTAACGGAATAACCGTAAGCATCGGCTGCAGCAGTTCCGGTGCATCGGGAATGGCAATTAAATGGTCGGCGTGTTGCTTGATATTCTTATCGCCCTCGGTTGATACAACGATTATTTTCCCGCCGCGAGCCCGGACCTCCTCAATGTTGCCCATAATCTTGTCGTATTGCGGCCCAGTCGTTGCTATAAATACTGCAGGCATACCGTCCGCAATTAATGCAATTGGTCCGTGCTTCATCTCCGCCGCTGGCAGCCCCTCAGCGTGTATATAGCTTATCTCCTTAAGTTTCAAAGCCCCCTCAAGAGCTACCGGATAATTAAAGCCCCGACCCAGGAAAAGCCAGTTGTCTTTCTCGATATTTGCCGAAGCAATCTTCTTTATATCCTCGGATTGTTCCAATATCCTGCTTATCTTATCTGGTATCTGGGTTAGTTCCTTGATATATGTCCCTGCCTCACTGCTGCTGAGGTTCTTTCTTCTGCCGAGTTCAATCGCCATCATCGTCAGCACCGCTACCTGTGCGGTGAACGCCTTCGTGCTGGCTACTCCAATCTCAGGACCGACGTGCAGATATACTCCCGCATCGGTTGACCGGGCAATCGATGAGCCTACGACGTTGACAATCCCCAGCACTGTTGCGCCGCGCTCCTTTGCCTGTTCCACTGCTGCGAGTGTGTCTGCCGTTTCTCCCGATTGGCTTATTGTTATTACTAATGTCCCGTCTTCGATGATTGGATTGCGATATCTAAATTCACTGGCATATTCGGTCTCTGTTGGAATCCTCGCTAAATGCTCGAACAAAAACTCGCCGACTAAAGCAGCGTGAAATGCTGTCCCGCACGCTGTCATAATCAGTCGTTTGATATGCGTCATCCCGCGCAAATGACCGGCTATACCGCCGAGTTTAATTTTGCCGTCTTTGATATCTATCCTCCCGCCCATGCACGTGTTTAGCGCTTTCGGCTGCTCAAAAATCTCTTTGAGCATATGGTGATTAAAGCCGTCAAGTTCGATTTGCTCCAGCGAAAATTCTATTTCCTGCAGCTCTTTAGTCACACTGATGTTGTCAATCGTTTTCGTATGAAAGCCGTCCGGGTGAATGACAACCATCTCATTGTCGGATGGATATATCGCCTGTTTTGTATGCTCGATTATTGCTGCAGCATCGGAGGCCAGAATATATTCGTTGTCACCAACGCCCAGAATCAGCGGGCTCCCTTTTTTCGCTCCGATTAGCATATCCGGAAAATCACTGCATACAATCGCTAGGCCGTATGTCCCGCTCAATTTCTCGAGTGCCTGCTGGACCGCCCATTCGAATCTGTTCTGCCCGTTGATTTTTCCGCCTGTTTGACTCCCGTCGCCTTTGGCATAAAAGTGACCGATTAAGTTTGCTATCACTTCCGTATCGGTCTCGCTCGCAAATTTCGCTCCTTCATTTTCCAGCCATGTCTTCAGCGTCTCGTAGTTTTCGATAATGCCGTTATGAACAACTGCAACTTTACCTGTATAGTCCAGATGTGGATGTGCGTTTAAGCTTGTTGGTGCGCCGTGGGTGGCCCACCGCGTATGACCGATACCGAGTGTCTCGTTACTGTTGGGTTTGTCTAAAGTCTCCTCCAGAGCGCTGATTCTGCCGCTGCATTTCTTAATTTTTATTTCGCTGTTGCTCAGCAACCCCACGCCGGCCGAATCGTATCCCCGATACTCCAGACGTTTGAGTCCCTCTATCAGGGTTGGTTGCGCGCTCTTTTTACCTAAATAAGCTACTATCCCGCACATTTACATTCCCTTAAACCATGGAAAGCTATCTTGAATAAATCGACAAAAAAACTCCTTGGCCTGATACTAACACCAAAACATACGATAATTAACTTGGCTTTGTTCCCTTTTATTGTAGAAAAATACCTCTCATAACACAAATCAATTTCGTTTAATCATCGGGAAAAATGTTCTTATTTGACGTTCTGACAATTTTGTAGTTTAATGTCTTTTATGTTGATTGTAATCGACTACAACGTCGGAAACGTTAGAAGCGTATGCAATGCCTTTCGCTACATCGGATGCGATGCGAAGTTAAGCTGCGGTCCTGAGGATATCGAAGGTGCTGATGGCCTTGTCTTGCCCGGTGTCGCCGCCTTTGGATACGCCGTCAGTGCATTAGGCCCTCTGGCGGAGCTGATAAAAAAGCTCGCTTTGGCTGGCAAACCGCTGCTTGGTATATGTGTCGGTTACCAAATGCTTTTCGACCAGAGCGTCGAGTACGGCCCTCATAAAGGACTCGGTTTGGTCACGGGAAATGTCGTTCCTCTTCCTGATACACTGACTATCCCGCATATGGGTTGGAACCTTGTAAAGCTGCCCGACGATATGGATTTATTTGCAGACCTGCCTAAGGAGAAGCATTTCTATTTCGCGCACTCTTTCTTCGCCGACGTTACCGATGCCGATGCTAAAATTGCCTGTACCGATTATGGCTTCTCCTTGCCCGCTTCCGTCCAGAAGGGTACTATTTACGGCACACAGTTTCACCCCGAAAAAAGCGGCAAAGCAGGCCTCAAAGTTCTCGAAAACTTTTCTAAAATTTGCCAGAGGAAATCGACCTGATGCTTACGAAAAGAATCATCCCTTGCCTCGATGTTAAAGACAACCGGGTTGTCAAAGGCATCAACTTCTTGAATCTCCGCGACGCCGGCGACCCCGTCGAGCTGGGCAAAAGATACAGCGACGAAGGCGCCGACGAGTTGGTCTTCCTCGACATCACCGCAACAATTCGCTCCCGCAAAACAATCGTCGACCTTGTCGAAAAAGTTGCCGAGAACGTCTTTATCCCTTTCACTGTAGGTGGTGGTATCCAGACGGTTGACCAGATTGACGAGCTCCTCAGGAGCGGCGCCGAAAAAGTCTCTGTTAATACCGCTGCCGTTCAGAATCCCGACCTGCTCACAGAAGCCGCCCAACGGTTCGGAAACCAGTGTGTTGTCCTCGCAATCGACGCCCGCCGTTCCAAAGAAAACAAAGGACATTGGCAGGTCACCGTAAAAGCCGGCTCCGAACCTACCAACCTCGATGCCGTCGAGTGGGCGGTCAAAGCCGAAAAGCTCGGCGCAGGCGAGATATTGCTGACCAGTATGGATGCCGACGGCACGAAAGCCGGCTATGATAACGAATTGAATAAAGCCGTCTCCGACGCCGTGAATATCCCCGTAATCGCATCCGGCGGTGCTGGAGAGCTTGAACACCTGTACGACGCCGTCGTCGATGGCGGCGCTGACGCCGTTCTTATGGCCTCAATCACACACTTTGAACAATATACCATCAACCAGATGAAGCAATACCTCGCATCACGCGGAATACCTGTAAACCTGTAACTTGAAAGTCTCACCCGGTTCTACGGCATAATATGTTTGGACATAACTTTTAGGTCTGTTCGTTCAGCCCATCCTTTTCTTTCCCAGAACTCCTGACCGCCGGGATTGTTGGCAAAAACGAATATATTACATTTCCGGATACCGAGTACACGCAGTTTTGAAATCACTTTGTCCACCAGTACCGTTCCTATACCCTTGTTGCGATACGCCTCAGCCACCGTCAAATGGTTAAGGTAGCCGCATCTGCCGTCGTGTCCGCATAATACTGCGCCGATAATTTTCCCTTTTTCAAACGCTGCAAAGCTCAGACCCGGATTGCGCTGAAGATATATCCTGATTCTTTCTTTAGTATCGACATCTTTGTCCAGACCAACTCCCTTGCTGCTTTCCCAAAGTGAAAGAACCTCTTCGCAATTCTGAATTGTCAATTCTTTAATTTCCATAATTGCCTCCCGCGTCTTCGCTCTCAAAATTTTTTAACCAAATAAAAAAGCCTTCCGGGACTTCTTTGCCCCGGAAGGCTTTTTTTCTTACCTTAAAAAATATCAATTTCCTTCTAAGGGCTGTCCTCCTTAATTTGCATGGCAACGTTAAGGTCGACGCACATTGTGCCTGTTCCGCTAAACGGCCTTATAGGGCGCATGAACTTCGTGCTCGCCGATTGGCTGACTAGGCATTTTTGCTTGTTTGTTTTCTTATTGCTCACTGCAAAATCCCTTGAAAATCAATAATAGCCCGGTAGTCTATAAAAGTAATTGCCTGCTGTCAACAACAAATTTAAGAAATTTTCTTCACCGGCGGAAATATACTGTATTTTAAGGTTCGATGATTGAGTTTAGCTGCTTATGTCACAACCGAAAGTGGCCGAAAACTGGATAATGGTCGTATAATCAGCTTTAAGGAATGTCTGCGTAATATAATAATGAAACTGTCTAAAAGAGATTTGACCAATATACCGCTGCTCGCTCTTGTGGCC
>CAZDQP010000035.1:0-20003 GCA_964507485.1 uncultured Pirellulales bacterium
ACGGCGTAAGCAGCGACTTCGAAATCACCGAGGCGATGCTTGGATATTTTATCAAAAAGGTTCACGGCAGAGGCGGTTTAATCAGGCCGCGAGTAGTAATTGCAGTACCAAGCGGAATAACAGCGGTTGAACGGCGAGCGGTTATAGACAGCGCCGAACGTGCAGGCGCACGTAAGGTTTATCTGGTCAATGAACCAATGGCCGCAGGTATCGGGGCGGGTCTGCCTATAACTGACCCAACGGCCTCAATGATTGTCGATATTGGTGGTGGAACAACAGAAGTAGCAATAATAAGTCTGGCAGACATTACGACCTGCGAATCAATCCGCATAGGCGGTGACGATATGGACGAGGCAGTGATTAACCATCTTAAAAAGACATACAATCTGCTCATTGGGGAGGCAAGAGCCGAAAAAGTAAAGATACAAATCGGCTCTGCAACTCCGCTGGAAAAGGAATTAACAATGGAGGTAGCCGGCAGAGACACGATTTCGGGGCTGCCAAGAAAAATTATCATAACAAGTGAGGAAATTCGTGAAGCCCTTCGTGAACCCATTGCAGCAATAATAGATGCAGTGACGGCAACATTGGAGAAGGCCGAGCCCGAACTTGCGGCAGATTTGATAGACAACGGGGTTTTTATTTGCGGCGGCGGGTCACTGCTGCGAGGAATGGACAGTGTACTGGCGAATGCAACAGGCTTAAAGGTCGAGCGGGCCGAGGACCCCCTAAGCTGCGTAGCTCGTGGCACCAGCGTATACCTAGAAAATCTGGAATTGTGGAAGGATACGATGGACCATAACGAGTACAGATGGGAATAGGAGCTCCATTTTGCGATAGAATCGCAAAATGAAAACCTAAAAGACAAGATTTACGGGAGGGTATCACAGTGTCTCACCAGAGAAACAGATGACCAAAAAAGATGGCAAATCATCGAATTAAAGTCTGGGTCCCCAAACGCAATAGGAGACGTATGGAGTCTCCTTCAAGAGGAATGTTATTCACATGGTTTATGTTAGGAGGGCTGATTTTTTTCTTCGCACCGCAGAACCTGACAAGTCAATTTCAGTTTGCTTTCGCACATATATTTCGCTGGCCATTGAGTGCCAGCAGAACGATTTCACTTGCGGCACGTACTCAACCACAACCTACGGATGTAGTCAGTCGTATGAAATACAACCAACTCCAGAATCATCTTGCAAACCTTACAGAAGAGCTGAACCAAGAACAGCAAAAGGTCAAAGAGCTATCGAGACTACGCAACAGACGTCCACTGGAGGGCGCCGGTTTGATGCTCGCCGAGATAATTACATCCTCTGCAGGGGAACTTATTATCAACCGAGGTCAAAATGACGGCCTTCAAAAAGGCCAATTCGCACTGGGCGATAATAGTATCATCGGTACTATATCGGAAGTTTCACCCCGCACCGCCAAGGTAGAACTGATAACAGGAACTAAATCCAATATAGCAGCGGAGATAGGAGGATTAAAAACAGTAATCCAAGGTGACGGCAAGAATTCAGTGAAGGTTCTATTAGTTTCCATAAAGCACAAAGTCAAAATCGGAGACAATGTTTATGCGTGTAAAAAACCGGGCTTACTTGATACCCCGATGATTATAGGAACAGTGTCTCAATGTAAAAGAGACGATAAAAATCCGCTGCTTTGGGACATAACAGTCAAACCAAGCTGTGAAATAGAAAGATTAACCAGCGTAGCAGTGATAATAATGAATCCGCAACAGTAACGAAACGTGTATTAGCGAGGATATATAATGCGTTGGCTTCGGTTTGCAGTTCTTATTCTTACTGTTACCGTGCTGCAAGTCAGTCTGGTCGATATAATTGCGGTCAGTCGTTTGAATATCAAACCTGATTTACTGCTAATCCTCATGGTTTTCTTTTCTATACATTATAATCCGTCTGAGGCAATCATAACTTCCTTCACAATTGGTTTTGCTGCTGATATTATTGGATCTGCGATGGGGGTTCAAATAATCAGTTTTGGTATTTTTGGTACGCTATTAGCATATCTGAATGGTATTGTAACTATAAAAAAAATGCCTCATCAGTCAATTACAATACTTATCAGTGGTTTCCTGGCCGGTGTGCTAGCCCATTATTTAACGATTCTTAAGGGCGAGCCAACAGCAACTAACGCATATACAGTACTTTTCTGGACAACGGTGTATTCAAGCGTTGTTGGTCCCTTTTTATTCTTGCCAACAGCATGGTGGATGCGTATAAAAGCACATCGTTCCAGCCGGTACTAAGTTTGTATCCGGCAAATCGTGAAGCATATCCTGGATAAGTAATGAGGGGCAAAAAACGAGATACCAGAAATGAAGTATCGTAAGCAAGTAAAAATCTTCTTAATCCTCATTACATTTTTCCTGCTTGCTTTCGTGCTCCGCCTGATACAAATGCAACTGCTATCCGATTCGTTTTACCGGAACAGAATTGCACAACTCAAGCTTCAAAAAAGTCATACTCTGCAACTTAATACAGTCAGAGGGAGAATATTAGATAGAAACGATAGAGTGTTAGCTGTGGACGAGCCGCAATTTCAATTGTATATAAATTATGGCCTTACGAGCTTTATGGATGAACGTGTCAGAGAAGACATCCTGTTAAAGGCTGCTGAAAAAGACGATACAGGTTTGTCTGAAGCCAATGCACGTAAAAAGTTGGACGAGGGTCTGGCGGATTTGAACGAAATAATAAACAAATGTGCCCGACTCGGAGGAGTCAGTCCCTCAGAGATAATAACCGAGATACAGAAAATAAACGATTTTATCTGGAAACGACGTACGTTTCAGGCCTGGCGGAGGAGCTTTCCAAATTCGGAAATTTTCGCAAACTACAAAAACATAATCAGCATTCCGGAACATACAGCAATAGCTGACTTTGAAAAAAAGGAACCAAATCCAGTCAAACGACTTCGGCTTGTGAATAAAGTAGATATCGCCGAGATGCACAAGAGCTGGCCGCTGGTGGACTTGGAAACTGATGATGATATCTTTACAGCTCAACTCGAGTTTGCAGATACTGAGGGCGTTCAAATTCTGGCAAAAGGTCATCGTTTCTATCCGTTTGGCTCTGTAGCGGCCCAGACCATAGGTTGGGTTGGGCCAGCAACGCAGGAAGCAGACAGACAACTCTTTGCAGATGACAAATTATCAAGATATTTAGAAGGCGAAGTATGCGGGCGAGAAGACGGCATCGAGTATGCCTGCGAAACTATTCTTCGGGGCAAACGCGGTGAAATCGTATACGATATAGACCGCGAGCTAATAGACGAAACCAAAGCCCGATTCGGCAAGGATGTTTCATTGACATTAGACATCGAACTTCAACAAAGAATCGAGGAATATCTAACTGACTGCAATCACAATCCGAATTGCCGTGCACCGACTGGAGCAGTTGTAATCGAAGTTGCGAGCGGAGATATTCTTGCGCTGGTTTCAACACCTGTTTTTAACCTTAACCACATCAGGTATGATTACACCGATATTACCAGCGACCCGAATGAGCCGTTGCGAAATCGAGCAATAAATAAGCAGTACCCGCCCGGCTCAGCAGTAAAGCCGATAATCCTCATAGCGGGCCTCGAAACCGGCAAAATAACAGCGGATGAAGTCATATCCTGCCCCGCTCAGAAAGCACCGAGCGGATGGCCAAACTGCTGGCTATATAACAGATATTCCTGGAGGTGTCATGACGATGATTGGCCTAACAATGCCCGCAATGCCATTAAAGGCAGCTGCAATATTTATTTCTCACGCCTTGCGGACAGAATCGAGCCATTGGTTCTGCAGGAATGGCTGTTCAAGTTAGGGTACGGTCATATTTCTCCGCTGATACAAGGATGGGATGAATCACGAGATTTGAGACAAGCGGCCGGCCAAATATCAACAGTTCCTGCAAAAAGTACAATCTCTTCTTTGGAGCAAATACCTCCGCTTACAAGGGCTGAAAACAGATATTTCGGGATGGGGCAGGGGAATCTGCGAACCACTCCGCTGCAGGCAGCAAATGCGATGGCAGCTATTGCACGAGGCGGGGTATATAAATCTCCCCGGCTTCTCCTCACATCCAATGTTACGAGAGATGAAATGGACCTAGGTATATCTGCGCAGACACTGGATATCATCCGAGACGGTATGAGCGCTGTCGTCAACGAACCGGGAGGAACAGCATACAGAGAATTTGCTCATGCCAACTTCGCCGGTCAGGGCATCAGCGTTTACGGTAAGACCGGCTCAACAGAAGAACCGGACAACGCGTGGTTCTGCGGTTTTGCTGAAGACAGCACAGGCAAAAGAATTGCAATAGCGCTTGTAGTTGAAGGCGGGCAACACGGCTCAAGTGACGCAGCACCTTTGGCGCGTGACATTATCCAATTCTGTATTGAAGGGGGGTATATCGGAAGGACTTCATACTAAAGCGGATGCTTTTCGAGATAAGTGAGGGTCTTTTCGAGTATTTCGGCGGCAACGGGAGCAGCGACAGTCCCACCGGTATACCCTTTTTGCAAGGTGATATCAGGCCTGCGTATTGAAACCAAAACTATTACTTTCGGGTTTTCAGCCGGTGCGCCTCCTATAAAGGAAGCTATATAATCTGTATCCGAATATCCCCTGCGACCGCTACTGGCGATATTGGCGGTTCCCGTTTTTCCGAAGACCTGCCACCTTTCTAGCTTATCTTTTTTGCCTGTTCCTTCATTAACTGCTCTGGTGAGGGCATCGGTAATAATCCATTTTGCGACTTTTGGCTCAACAATGAAGCCAGCAGACGGAGACGGTTGCTTTAGCTCGATAATTTTGCCATTATTATCGACTGTAGCCCTGACGAGGAAGGGCTGAACCGACCTTCCCTCACTTGAAAGTATACAGAATGCACGAACGAACTGAATTGCAGTGACAGAAATTTCCTGTCCAAAAGGTATTCGAGTTACGCTATAACCGGTCCAGTCTTGCAGCGGCGGCAATAATCCATGTGTTTCGCCGGGCAACTCGAGGCCTGTCTTTTTGCCGAAGCCAAAGCGTTTCAAACCATTATAAAGCTTTTTTGGGCCGAGTTTCTGTCCGATTTTTGCCATTCCTATATTGCTGGAAAAAATCAGAATCTCACCTACCGTCAAGTCCTCAAACTTGTGATTGCCATACTCCCCGATACGTCCGAAGCCCCTGCCGTGATAGTTTCCCTTTTCACAGAATATCTTTTCATTCATCCGAACGGCATTTTCATCGACCGCGATTGCGGCGACAATCGGTTTCATAACACTGCCGGGTTCAAACTGGTCGGTTATGGCGTGATTGAGGAATTTATTCGGGTTGGTTTTACTAATGTTATTAGGGTCAAAGTCAGGCAGTGAAATAAGCGCTAAAATCGCCCCGGTTTTGGCATCAGCTACAATTGCTACAGCCGATTCGGCCTGATAGCTGAGGTATTGCTTAATCAGTTCGGCCCGTGCAAACTGTTGAATGGCAGCATCAATGGTCAATATAATACCGATGCCATCACTTAAAGCACCCCGCTGCTCTTTCATCCGAATCGGGCGACGAAGCGCATCAGCTAAAAAGATATTCTGCGCCGCCGAACCCTTAAGCTCATTTTCATATTGTAGCTCAATTCCCCCCAGGCCGCGGTTATCAACACTGGTAAAGCCAACGACATGTGAGGCCAAAGAACCCATTGGGTAATGTCTTCGCCAACCTGATTGAACACCGATGCCATAGATCTTAGCGGCTGCACTACACTGGTTTGCATCGGCACCCACCTTAATACCCACAAAGCCCGGATTTTTACTACCAGTGATAATCTTACAGATTTCGTGTGCACCAATATCCAGAATCGGTGCAAGGAACGTAGATGCAGCTTTTGGGTCTTTTATAAGTCTTGGCTCGGCAAAAATGGTTTGGATTTTACTACTTGCGGCGAGCACTCTTCCGCAACGATCGAGAATGACACCGCGTTGAGGTATTTGAATTACGTGTCCCTGCTGTTGTTTAGCACAAGTATTGCTATAATCGCCACTTTTAAAAAACTGCAGATAAAAACAGCGCCCCATTAATGCCAAAAACGCCACAATCAAAACAACAAAAAAGAAAATGATAATTCGGACGCTTTTCAATTTTTCATTTACCTATGGCATAGCTGAAAGTGAAGCTGACAATACAATATTCATACCAGTTTCTCAATGTTCTGCCGTATTTCCATTAAGGCGTCGGGAAACAGCCGCCGGATTTATTAAATTTTCCAGCCGCAATTGTTTTTGCCAAAGCTGCTGTTTCAGGCGACTTTGCTCGACCGTACATGAACAAAGCTTATAGAAAATTCGATTGCTGGCGCTACGGATATAAATAGTAAGAATTAAGACGGCCGTAAAACAAAACACAACAAAAACAAATCGAAACCGTGAGCTCATACGGCATTTATGGACAATTAATAATTAGTAACTTAACAATCAATAAACAACAATCTGTTGATTTGCTTTATCGAGCCGGCATTCTAAGACGCATTCCAACCGAAAGAAAATCTTCACTTTCCAAAACGCCAGCGTTCAATTTAGCTATTTCGTCGTACCGATTGCCATCTCCCAACCGGTCGGCGGCAATCTGCCATAAACTCTCACCTTCCTTTACAACGTGCCATGAGCTTTGCTTCGGTCTGTGAGTGTTTTTTAACAGACGCTGCTTGCTAATAGATTCAACCTTTGCAACCTTCTCTTCGGAAAGAACTTTGTCAATTTTGCTTTTATCCGGTACCGAAGCTGACAGCGGCGGTATGATAAGTCTTTGCCCTACATAGATTTCATCGGAGGATTTTAGTGATTTGCGGTTGGCATCAAATATTCTGGTGATATTTACTTTTTTATTACCCTCCTGAGGGCCATAGAATTTTCGGGCTATACCAGCGAGATTATCCCCTTCCTTAACAACATAGGTCTTTGAAAAAACAGCTTTGCTTGAACCGGCCTTCTGATTCTTATCTTCCTCCACCACCGTCTGTGCTGCAGCAAGAATTTCCACCTTTGTAGATTCTTTAGCGGCCGAAGCAACTTGCGGTTCTTCTGCTACAACGTGAATATCCTGATTACCCGTGGAAGGCAATTTAACCTGCACGGGTTTTTTCTCAGCCGCTTCTCTCAGATTAATAACTTCCCGTTCCTTTGCTGCGATAGCCGGTGGTCTATTCTGCAAACTAACCATACTGGCAGTCAGCTCGTTATTGCTTTCGTTTTCGGAAAAGCTTGGCAGCCCATTAATTATAAGAGCAATTAAGAATATAAAGACCAAACCTAACAGTAATCCAATTTTTGCGTCGGAAGCCATAACGAAACTCCTTTTTCTTCTTTACGCAACGGTTTGCAATCTGTGATTCGATTTTCGATTCACTATCTAAGATTTTTGAGCAATTCTTAACTTTGCACTTCTTGCTCTTGCGTTTCTCGCAATTTCCTGCTTTGACGGCACAATCGGTTTTTTTGTAAAATCGGAGTAAATATTTTCCTTTTTATATTTCTTAAAATTGTTTTTAACCAACCTATCTTCGAGGCTATGAAAGCTAACGACTGCTATATGCCCTTTTTTGTTCAGCATTTCCGGGGCTGAACCAAGCAATATCTCCAAATTTTCCAACTCATTGTTGACTGCAATTCTAAGCGCCTGAAAGGTTCTGGTCGCCGGATGTATTCTCGTCCATTTTTTTTTACCCGGCCGTTGAAGCGCTTTGCAGATTACTGCTGCCAATCGGCCGGTTGTAGTAATCGGCCTACTTTTACGATGCCTGACAATAAACCGCGCAATCCGCCTCGAAGCCCTGTCCTGACCAAACCTGTAAATTAAATCGGCCAAATCTTTTTCAGGCGTTTCATTAATTATATCGGCAGCGGTGGTCTTTAATCTTTCGTCAATTCTCATATCAAGCGGCATATCGTGCAGAAAACTCAATCCCATTCTCCTGTTCGCCAATTGCGCCGAACACAGACCTAAATCCGCTAATATAAAATCGACCTTTTCTATTCCCTGTTTATGAACCTGCTCTCTGATTCGGGAAAAATTGGTATGAATCAAGACAACTCTGCACGGAAGGTCTTTTAATTTAAAATGGGCCCCTTGGATAGCTTCTTTATCGACATCCAGGCCAATGAGAACTCCCTCAGGGCCCAAAGTTCTGCCGAACAGAAGACTGTGACCTCCCTGTCCTACGGTCGCATCGACCATTACCCCATCCCTGGGCAAATGTATCTGCTCGGCTAACGTTCCTGCAAGAACCGGAATATGCACAACTACCGAACTATTCACTTCTAAATCAGCAAACCCAATTCAGGGTTCGTTACTCATATATAGTACATAGTGTTTAGATTCCTCATTCTAAACGCTATACGCCTATTTCAACCGACAGCTACAGCATCCCTTTGGGATTTAAGTCTTTCAACAGCGGACGAAAATTCAATCCTGGAAAAAAGCTTATCGAGCTTCTTCAGTCGTTCCAGCCGTTCGGTAAGAATTTCCAGTGAGGCAAAGGTCTGTTCATCAACTGTTCTCTCACCAGTAAGAGCTTTTTCCACAATCCGACAATGATCCAAATCCATTTCAATCATTTTCTGCCTCCACCTTAGAAGTTAAAGTTCCCTGCTTTCTTTCTGCAAGACAACCTGCCTTGCCTGTGACATTTGCTTCTGGTATTGAGCCATATTGTCTGCAAGATACTGTTCCCAATTTTCACTGTTCCACAACTCAATATGGTCTCTAACACCAACCAGTGTAACGTGGTCTTTCAAACCAGCCCTTTTTCTAAGCTTTTCATTCAAAAGTAATCGTCCCTGTCTGTCCAACTCTACCTTACCAGCCAAAGCAGAACTCATTCGCTCAAACACCACTGCCTCATCCGGTGCCGTATTGCCCGGCGCAACAGCAAGAACAATCCTCTCAAAATATTTTTCAGGGTATAAACAAAGTATGCCATTGGCGCCGAGGACAAGATAGAAATTGCTGCCGTGTTCCTCGGCATCAATCTGGTTTCGCAGCTTGTTGGAAATGAGCACTCTACTCTTGCTGTCGATTACATGCTCATATTCACCTGTTAACAAAAGCATGGCATTTATCCCACTAAGAGAACCAACTGTGGGAAATCCTACCACTTTTTACCACCTTGTCAACACGTAAATTCTTTTTTTCCGAAATTCTAATAAAATTTTATTATAGGACTACAACTCAAATTCTATAATCCCTTTATTTCAACGTGGTTATGGGAAAAATCGGTTTTTCGTTCAGACCAAATTTTTTTACGTCTTCAAGGTGATTTCTTAACAGGTACGTATGTTGTTTTAGTATATGGACATCGCACTTCGGAATTAGCAAAGTTTACAGGGCCGGCAACGGATAATATAAAAGCGGGTGAAGGGAATCGAACCCTCGTGACCAGCTTGGAAGGCTGGAGCTTTACCACTAAGCTACACCCGCGAGTATTATTTATTATTTTCTATTTGCTATTTATTCATTTATAATTCGGCAGTTAATTATAAAGATTCAAATATAAATAGTAAAGCAAGAAGACTAAAAATGGATATTGCAGAAACCGTTAAAGAGGCCAAACAAGCCTCGATCCGAATGGCGGCGGTTAAAACCGGCGTTAAAAACGCTTCTTTAACCGAGATTATCAAAGCTTTGAAGCAAAACACCGACAAAATCATTTCGGCTAACAAACAGGACCTTGCCGACGCTGAAAAGAACAGGCTTTCTGCACCTTTACTGAAACGCCTCAAATTCGACGGGAACAAAATAGCTGATGTTGTCACAGGAATTGAGAGCTTAATTAAACTCGATGACCCAGTAGGCAAGACCCTTTCAGCAACTGAACTCGATAAAGGGCTGGAACTCTATAAAGTCAGTTGCCCTATTGGAGTTATAGGTATTATTTTTGAATCCCGGCCCGACGCTCTCGTGCAAATCTCAACGCTTTGCTTAAAAAGTGGCAACGCCATTCTGCTAAAAGGCGGAAGCGAGGCGGCCAACACAAATAGAATATTAGTAAAATTGATCGCGGAAGCTACCGAAAAAGCGGGCATTCCCACCGGCTGGATTCAACTTTTGGAAACACGACAGGATGTGGCTGAAATGCTAAAGATGGATGAGGACATCGACCTGATTATTCCCCGCGGCTCAAATGAATTCGTCCGCTACATAATGGACAACACCAATATCCCCGTTCTCGGCCACGCCGAAGGAATATGCCACGTTTATGTTGACGGCGAAGCTGATTTAGATATGGCTGCAAAAATCACCGTTGATTCAAAATGCCAATACGTTGCCGTCTGCAATGCCGCGGAAACTCTGCTGGTCGACGAAAAAATTGCGAAGGACTTTCTGCCAAAGGTCAAAGCCGCCCTTGAGGAAAGAGAAGTTGAGATTCGAGGATGTGAAAAAACCTGTTCGATTATTGATGTAAAATCCGCACAAGAGAAAGACTGGTCCAGCGAATATCTCGATTTGATATTATCCATCAAGATTGTCGCCGGTCTTGATGAGGCGATTGAACATATAAACCGTTACAGCTCACGCCATACCGATGCTATTGTCACTACCAATAAGGAAAAAACCAAAAGGTTTATGGAACTGGTTGATTCTGCGAACGTTTTTTGGAACTGCAGCACTCGGTTTAGCGATGGGTACCGATACGGTCTTGGTGCTGAAGTTGGAATCAGCACCAACAAGATACACGCCCGCGGACCGGTTGGTTTGGAAGGACTCGTCATTTATAAATGGAAGCTGCTGGGCAGTGGTCAAGTTGTAGCCGATTATTCCAACAAAGATACGAAAAGATTTACACATGTAAATCTTGAAAAGGACTGCGATCTGTAGATGAGAAACTTTGAGAACGTAAAAAAGGCAGTTATCAAGATAGGTACCAATACCCTTACGAAAAAGGGCACTATTGAGATTGATACCATATATATTCGAGGTATCGCCAAAGAAATAGCCGAGCTGCGGAAACGAGGGATACAGGTCGTTATAATTACATCAGGGGCAATTGGGATGGGGGCAGGACAGTTAGAATTAGCTGAGAAAGTAAAGGAAACAAAGATGCGGCAAGCGTGCGCGGCGATAGGCCAGCCGTTGCTGATGGCTGAATATAGAAAATCATTTGCTCGCTATGACGTCACGGTTGCCCAAGTTATGCTGACCGCAGATGTTCTCAATAACAGAAAAACCTATCTAAATCTACGCAATTCCATCGAGACACTATTGAAATTAGGCGCTGTGCCTATTCTGAATGAAAACGATAGCGTCTCCACCGAAGAGATAGGGTCTGCTTTCGGCGACAACGATAAACTAAGTGCCCTCGTAGCAAGTAAAATTGATGCTGATGTGCTGATTATGCTCAGCGATATCGATGCCCTTTATGATAAAGACCCTCGTAAGTTCAAAGACGCAAAGCCGATATCCGTCGTGTACGAAATAACCGAAGAATTAATGAGAAGCGCCGGCGCTAAAGGCAGCAGGTACGCTGTGGGCGGAATGAAAAGTAAAATAGAAGCAGCCAAGATTGCATCCAATGCTGACTGCCGAATAGTTTTAGCAGACGGCAGATTGAAAAACGTCATTGGCAGGATTATCGCCGGCGAGGGAATCGGCACCGTTTTTATGCCCAAAAGAAATTTGAGCAACCGTGAACGATGGATTCTTAATAGCACCGCCGCGGGAGTAATTAGTATCGACGAAGGTGCAATGAAAGCAGTTAAAAATCGCAAGAGCCTGCTGCCGAGCGGGGTGACATCGATTGAAGGAACATTTGAAGCTGGTGACGTCATTATGCTCAACAACAATGCCAAGGCGGTAACAAATTTAAGCAGCACCCAGCTAAAATCCCTTGCGGGAAAACACAGCTCCGAGATTCGCAAAATCCTCGGCCCAAAACACAGAGACGTAGTCGCGATACCCGAAGATATCGTAATGATTGATTATTGAGGGAGAATGTCTGCGGAGAAAATATCGAAGACGGTTGAGTTGCTCATCCTTGGTATGTTCTTCGGCTTAGTGCCTTTGGCGGCATTTTTCATTGCGACCGTCCTTTTTGCTGCAGTTGTATTTGACAAAGAGGTGATTGGTCCGTGGACATTGTGGTCACTGCTGCCAGGATTGCTCATAGACATTCTATTTCTTAAAAGATGGGTCAAAAACGCCTATACGATGAGCAATAAAGCAGTTGGTGCTGTATACATATTTCATTCTGTCTGTGCGCTGGGTTTTTTTATGGGTATACCGATAGGCTGCATATTTCTCGGTGTCCTCGCAGGTATTTATGCTGGCAGGAAGGTTTCACTTACCGGCAGTAATCAAACAGACAGCGGAAGTTATTTTAGAAGAGTTGCTATATTCACTTCGGCTGTAATGATTTTAATATGTGCTTTGATAACATTATGGGCGATTGCAGGTAGCATGATTGGATACCAAGTTGAGGTGCCTGTATCATTTACTATTACTGCACCTATATTTTGGGCTGTCGTGTTTGGCGGCGGGACATTTCTGGTTTTACTGCAATATTTCCTTACCCGTATATCTACGGAGATAACATATAAGAGGTTAAAGCGTGATACGGTTTAAGTGCGTTTACTGCGGACAGAGGATATTAGCTCCTTATGATGGGGCCGGTAAGAAAAGCAAGTGCCCCAAGTGCGAGCATATATTGGTTGTTCCCAAGACCACCAAAGGCAGACCCGCTATAAGCACTGAAAGCACCGAATCTATCGCCACCAAAACACGGCCTCCCGTCTCCCAGTGGAGCAAATCGGTATACAATCCAAAAGAGCCATCAGTGGAAACATCTGATGAAGCAGTAGAAGTCTATAAGGAATCATTCGGATTCCTGATTCCAACTTACGACGAGTTATCACTGTTTCTTATGGCTGTAGTCTGGATATTGATGATATTGGTATTTGCGTCAAAGAACCAACTGCTGGAACGTATTCCCTTTTTTCTCGATGCAGTTAATAGCTTGAGTGCGTTCATCTATTTATCAGTTCTTGCGTTAATGATCCTCGCTGTTCTTGCGCTGTGCATTTACCACGTCTTCACAACCAGAGAGAAAACCTACTTTGAAAAGAAAATTATGTTAGTATTTGCTGTTTTGACAAACATACTGGTTGGCATTATTGCCGGAATATACGTGATAAGAAATACCACTATCAACAACTGGCAGATTGTGTTTCCGATATGGAATATAATCAACGTCATTCTCCTATACCTGATGATAGGAATTAAGGTGATTGACGTAGATTGTATCAGCGACCGAGATGCCACAGGTGCTCAGATTATTCTTGGTCTTGCAGCGGTTTTCATAATTTTCATATTCTGCAATTATCTCTTTAAATTGCACTGGGCCATTACTTTTTCAATATGCATCGTCTACACTACCAGCTTTGACAGAGCCATACAACATGTCCTACCCGGCCTGATACATAGGGAAGATGAACAAGCCGCTTGATCAAAGTCATCCAGCAAAGAGCGGCTGTTTGTAATTGACAAAAATCCCTCAATAATTAATAATTGGTTCTTTTAGCCGAAGTGGCGGAACTGGCAGACGCGCGGGATTCAAAATCCCGTCCTGGCAACAGGGTGAGGGTTCGACTCCCTCCTTCGGCAATTCGATTTAGCGTACAGAGTTTAGTATATATAAGGATTAAAAAACAATAGTACATTCTGTTAACTTATTAGTAGCTACCAGCACATATTCGGAAAATACTTGATGCTTCCAAAGCAAAAGTTTGAATCCGCGGGGAACGTGTTATTTAAGTGGAGGAGCTTCCTGCCGCTGCTTACAATAGGATTCTTTCTGATTGTTATGAAGTACTTTTCACATCCTCAAGGCAAACATTCTCCGGATTTGCTGTGGCTTAGTATTTGTTTGTTAATTTCGCTGCTCGGATTAGCTATCCGTATTTTCACCGTCGGTTTTGTTCCCAAAGGAACATCCGGCAGGACGACCGGAAAGCCGAGAGCAAGTGTTCTGAATACTACAGGGATGTATTCTATAGTCAGACATCCATTGTATGTTGGCAATTTTTTGATATGGCTTGGGATTTCGATGTTTCCCCGTGTCTTGTTTTTTACTGTGGCGGCCGCCCTGCTTTTCCTTGTATATTACTGGCTGATAATCCTTGCCGAGGAAAAAGTCCTTCGTGAAAAATTCGGTGAGACATTCGCTGAATGGGCACGCATAACGCCGCCGTTGTTTCCCAGATTCGGAAACTGGCAGAAAGCAACTTTGCCGTTCTCGCTGAAAACCGTGCTCAAACGAGAATATTCCACCCTATTTGTCATAATAGCCGTATTCACCTGTCTGGAAGTTGTGGGGGATTTATTCTATTCTGGCAAATTACAATTTGACCCGGTGTTGGTATCGATATTTCTGGCAGGACTGTGCATATACTTAATATTGAGAACCCTGAAAAAAAAGGGTCTTCTGAATGTGGAAGGAAGATAATACGTAAACTCAACTGAAAGGTCAAAGGCATCCTCCGGCAATCTTATCAATTAAAACGATAAACCAGTCATTATAGAGAAAGTTCTGCATATGAGCGCTCAAGAAAGTAAATTGTCATTCAAAATTGCACGTCAGCGGATATTAGTTTCCAGAATCTTCGGAGTTCTGGTACTGTTTTTAGTACTTTTTACGACACACTCCTTCAGCCGGAACAGTTCGACATACACAATCCTTGAGATGTCGGGCCTATTTCTGCTTACGATTTGCAGCAGCGGCAGACTATGGGCATTATTATACATCAGCGGTTATAAAAAGCGTGAGCTTATTACGGAAGGTCCTTACTCGATGATGCAGCACCCTTTATATGTTTTTAGTCTTATAGGGGCAATTGGGATTGGTGTGGCATCGAAGAATATTCTTGTTATGGCGGCATTAATCATTTTCTACCTGCTGTATTACCCTCTGACAATTATTGTAGAGGAGAAAAAACTGGTGGATAAATTCGACCAAGCATATCGTGATTACATTAAACGCACACCGCGATTTATACCGAAATTATCGCTATATAAGGGCAGTGCGCAATATCAAATAAACGCAGATGCCTTCGCAAAGAAACTTGTACTCGGGATGTGGTTCATCTGGATTTTTATTATTCTGCACATCATAGAAATGCTTCAACAGAGCGGCCAAATACCTGTGCTTCTGAGAGTGCCGTAGGCCGAGGAAATTTTTAGCTCGCACCCTTTATTTAGCAACAAAAGGTGACAATTCACGAAGGCGACTAACGATTTCAGGCATTTTTTCGATTGTGTAATTAACTTCCTTTTCGGTGTTGTACCGGCTTAAGCTAAATCGAATTGAGCCGTGAGCTGCGGTGAATGGAACGCCCATAGCACGCAAAACATGCGAGGGCTCAAGTGAGCCGGAAGTGCAGGCCGAGCCGCTGGACGCACAGATGCCGAACTTATCGAGCATAAGCAGAATCGCCTCACCCTCGATAAACTCGAAGCTGATATTGCTGGTATTCGGCAGGCGATTTTCCTTGTCACCATTTAGCATAGAATCCGGGCACTTTTCCAGAATTGCATTCTCGAGTTTATCTCGCAGGTATTTGACTTTTTCATTTTCCTCTTTGATGTTTTTGGCAGCTAATTCACAGGCCCTGCCCAGGCCGATTATGCCGGGGACATTCTCAGTACCGGCGCGTTTGCCCGCCTCCTGATGGCCCCCTACCATATACGGGGACAGACGAGTTCCTTTTTTAATATAAAGAACGCCGATACCTTTCGGAGCGTGCAGTTTATGGCCTGAGATACTGAGCAAATCAATATTACTTTTCGACAAATTCAACGGGATTTTACCGACTGCCTGAACAGCATCGGCGTGAAAGACTATGCCTTTTTCAGTAACTATCTCTGCAATTTTGTCAATGGGGAACACTACACCGGTCTCGTTGTTTGCGTACATTATTGTTACAAGCGCGGTATTATCATCAACCTGCTCTTCCAGTTCGGCAAGGTTGAGACGGCCCTTTTTGTCTACGCTAATTTCCACTACGGTATAACCCTTATTCTCCAAGTCACGACAAACCTGAAGGACAGCAGGATGCTCGACACGAGAAGTAATCACTTTTCTTTTATTGGGATAAGCCGCGAGCGTGCCTTTGACTGCAGTATTGTCGCTCTCGGTACCACAGCCGGTAAATATGATTTCACCCGGGTCGCAACCAAGAAGTGCCGCTACCTTTTCTCTCGCTTCACGGATTTTTATCCCGACTTGCCCGCCAAAGGTATGCATACTCGAAGGATTGCCATAAAGCTCACAGAAATACGGCTTAATTTCCTCAAACACTTCATCCGCAACTTGAGTAGTGGCATTGTTGTCAAAATATATAGTTTTCATTGCTTAACCTCTATGATTGTGCGGCTGCTGCGTCGAATCTCTATCCTCCTCGACAAAAAGCTCATCGGAAACAAATTCTCTCAGCTTTGCTTCGACCACATCCTTCATTGTAAATTCGGTCAGCTTGCACTGAGCACACATCCCTCGAAATGCAACTATAACTTTATTCCCCTCAACATCTATAAGCTCGATATCGCCGCCGTGTACGCGCAGGGCGGGTCTAATCTGCTCGTTTATCGTTTGCTGAATCAATTGTATCTTTTGGATATTTGTCAATCTGCCGGCCCATTTCGGTGCCGTTTCAACGACGCGCCCGGCTTTATCACCTTGTATGCGTTCGATGATTTTTTCGATTTGGCCTTTACATCCGCCGCAACCACCACCTGCTTTGCAGTAATTTGTTACCTGCTCAACTGTTGTTAAATCATTATCCCGTATTACTCTTTCAATTTCTTTATCGGTCACGCCAAAGCAGGTACAAACTACATTGCCCTCAAGCTCGTGTTTTTTCTTTCCACCACTTCGGTAATTTTCAATTGCTGCTTCAAGGGCTTCCCTGCCCATAACTGAACAGTGCATTTTTTGCTCGGGCAAACCGCCAAGGTAATCAGCAATATCTTTGTTTGTCACTTTGGCAGCTTCGTCCAGTGTCATACCTTTTATTATATCAGTTAATACCGACGAGGTTGCTATTGCACTTGCACAGCCGAATGTTTTGAATTTTGCATCAGTAATTTTGCCGTTCTTATCAAGCTTAAAGGTAAGCTTGAGGGCATCGCCGCAAGCTAAGGAACCAACTTCACCGACGCCGTCAGGGTTTTCTACTTCCCCAACATTGTGCGGATGAAAAAAATGGTCTTTAACTTTGTCCGTATATTCCCACATACCTAATTACCTATGACTGGCTTTAAGAGCCTGTTCAAAGTCAGCTATTATATCATCGATATGTTCTGTTCCCACTGAAACACGAACATAATCTTCGGTTACCCCTGCTGCAAGCTGTTCTTTTTCCGTCAATTGCTGATGTGTCGTGCTGGCAGGATGTATCACCAGGGTTTTGCTGTCGCCGATATTGGCGAGGTGGCTGGCTAATTTGACACTATCGATAAACTTAATGCCGGCCTGTTTACCGCCTTTGATACCGAAGCCGAGAATAGCCCCCTGCCCGTTAGGCAGGTATCGCTTAGCCAGTTCATAATCAGGATGCGATTTAAGCCCCGGATAATTGACCCAGCTCACTGTCGATTGCTCTTCCAGCCACTTTGCGAGTTTCAACGCATTTTCGCTGTGCCGCGGCATACGAAGGTGCAGCGTTTCCAAACCCTGTAAGAACAAAAACGCATTGAATGGCGACATGCAGGAACCCATATCCCGCAAAAACTGCGTCCTGGCCTTGATAATATATGCCAATTCACCAACAGCCTCGACATATTTGACACCATGATAACTCGGGTCCGGCTCAGTTAATTCCGGATAACGGCCGTTCGTCCAGTCGAATTTACCCGAATCTACAATCGCCCCGCCGATGCTCGTGCCGTGTCCGCCAATAAACTTCGTGCAGCTATGAACCACGATATCAATGCCGTGTTCGAAAGGCCTGAACAATACCGGCGTCGCGACCGTGTTATCGCAAATCACTGGCATGCCGTTCTTGTGCGCGATGTCCGCTATTTTTTCATACTGCAAAATATCGTTTTTGGGATTGCCGATTGTCTCAATATAAATCAGCCGCGTGTTGTCCTTAATTGCCTTTGCGAAATTCTCCGGTTGCCTCGGGTCAACAAATGTTACCTCAATACCCAGTTTTTTAAATGTTTGACTAAATAGTGTTACAGTTCCACCATAGAGTGAGTTCGAAGATATGATGTGGCCGCCTGCGCCGCAGATATTAAATATGCTCACATAAATTGCTGACTGGCCGGAGCTTAAAGCCAAACCGCCCACCCCGCCTTCCATTGCAGCCAATCGCTTTTCCAATACATCCGTCGTAGGATTCATCAGACGCGTATAGATATTGCCGAACTCTTTGAGAGCAAAAAGATTCGCCGCATGCTCAGTGTTTTTAAAACAATAGCTCGTAGTCTGATAAACAGGTACAGCACGGCTAAGTGTATCCGAATCAACCTTCTGGCCAGCATGCAGAGCCAGTGTCTCCAAGTGGTACTGAGTTTCTTTGTTCATTTGTTTAAGCCTTCCTAACTTTTGAGGGTAAAGTTTCTACCATCCTGTCAATTGCCTTCTTTGCTTTTATCCTTATCTCTTGTGGAACTGTAATTTTATATTGCATATCTTCCAATGACCAAGCGACCTTTTCCAGAGTAATCTTTTTCATATTAGGGCAGACTGCTTTATAGCTTGCCGGGATAAATTCAGCTTGCGGGTTTTGCTTTTTCAAAGGATGTATCATCCCTACTTCTGTTGCAACTATAAAATGTTTAGCTATGCTTTCTGCTACAAAATCGAGCATTTGACCGGTACTGAGCAACTGCTCAGAAAGCTTCTTTACAGGTTCAGTGCATTCCGGATGCGCCATTACAACCGCATCCGGGCATTTTGCTTTAGCACTTTTAATGTCCTCTTCAGTTATCACTACATGAACATGGCAATATCCCGGCCAGAGCACAAGGTCCCTTCTTGTTTTCTCAGAGACAAACCGGCCGAGATGCTGGTCCGGAACAAAAATAATCTTCTTATCCAGCGATATGGAATTAACCACCTCAACCGCATTGGAGCTGGTGCAGCAATAATCACTCTGGGCTTTGACCTCTGCGGAGCTATTTACATAACAGACCACAACCGCACCGGGATATTTATGTTTCAACTCGCTTAACTGCTCTGCGGTTATCGTTTCAGCCAGGGGACAGCCGGCAAATTTATCCGGCAAAAGCACAGTCTTTTGCGGGGAAAGGATTGCGGCGGTCTCTGCCATAAACTTTACGCCGCAGAATACGATTACCTGTGCTTCGGTCTCAGCGGCTTTTAAACTTAAGCCAAGAGAGTCACCGCAAAAATCAGCAATATCCTGAATTTCAGGGGGCTGATAGTTATGCGCAAGTATAATGGCCTTATGCTTGGTCTTTAACCGGTTAATTTTTTCAATTAGTTTATTATTCAAAAATACTCCTGAAAGGAAAGTAGAACAAAAGCTTAAAGCTGCTTTTTATTTTTTTACTTCTTTGCCATTTTTTGTATAAACCAAGTCAGCTTTTGGCGTTGTAACGGTAACTCCTGCCGGAACTGACTCTTTTATCCAGACATTGCCTCCGATTACCGCACCTTTTCCAATAACTACATCGCCAAGTATCGTTGCCTCAGCGTAAATTGTTACATTGTCCTCTATCGTGGGATGCCTCTTGCCACCTTTTATTATATTTCCTCTCTCATCTTTGGGGAAACTCAGTGCTCCGAGAGTAGTGCCCTGATAAATTTTCACACTGTCACCTATAATGGTAGTCTCACCTATTACAACACCCGTGCCATGGTCGATAAAGAAGTTTTTGCCTATTTTCGCACCGGGATGTATATCAATACCTGTTTTTGCATGTGCACATTCGGTCATTATGCGCGGAATAAGCGGCACCTCCTTTGAATATAATTCGTGGGCAATCC
>CAZDQP010000036.1:0-20000 GCA_964507485.1 uncultured Pirellulales bacterium
ACTCGGCATCACGGAACGGTGGGGCGATTTTATTCTTTACCACTCTGGCCCTCAGTCTGCTACCGATGGCATTACCGCCGTCCTTCAGGGTCGCCAGTCTTCTTAAATCAACCCTGACTGACGTGTAAAATTTCAGCGCTCTTCCCCCTGGAGTAGTTTCCGGGTTACCAAACATCACGCCTATTTTCATGCGAATCTGATTTATGAAAACCAGAGCAGTTTTACTCTTGTTGATAACAGCAGTAAGCTTCCTCATCGCCTGACTCATTAACCTCGCCTGCAGCGCCATATGAGTGTCACCCATCTCGCCTTCAATCTCCGCCGCTGGCGTCAGAGCGGCAACTGAGTCAACAATTATAACATCGACGGAATTGGATCTGATTAACATCTCGGCGATGTCGAGCGCCTGTTCACCGGTATCCGGTTGGCTGACCAGCATGCTGCTGATATCAACACCCAGTCTTTTTGCCCAGGTTGTATCAAGGGCGTGTTCGGCATCGATGAACGCCGCCACACCGCTCGCACGCTGGGCGCTCGCAATGACGTGAAGTGCGAGAGTAGTTTTACCTGACGACTCAGGGCCAAACAACTCGGTAACCCTGCCGCGGGGAAGACCCTTCCCGCCAAGAGCGATATCCAGTGACAGCGAGCCGGTGGGGATGCCCTCAATCTTGGCATACTTGTGCTCGTCCATCTGCATTATGGAGCCTTGTCCGTACTGCTTCTCAATCTGTGCAATTACACGCTCCAGAGCGGCTTCTTTACCGCCGGCTTGGGACCTTAAAGGTTCCACTTTGCCCTTATGTTTGCTTTCTGAAGTTGTCTTGGCCATTTTACTTCCTCCATTCATCCGTAAGTTTCTTATTGTAGTTTATAATTTCCTAATACGGTATATACGGGGCCGCTTGGCTTAAGCTCGCTTTGATAAACGCAGACCGAATCAGCCGAAAGCATCCCGACCTTAAAATCTCTGTAACCCTCGCCTGCCTGTGCCAGTTTCATTCCGGCTTTTGGATTTCTAATCCTGCACAACGTCAGATGGCCGGAAAATTCTCTTGTTTCCTCCGGCCAGCCTGCCAAGGCGAGCGATTCCTCGACGTCCTTCTGTAATTCCAACAGTTCCTCCCATCCTTTGCCAGTACCGACCCATAAGACTCTCGGACTCCTTCCGCCGAAACTACCTACCGATTCTATATCCAGTTCGAAACTCTTATGCCTGCAGGCAACAGCCTTAACTATATTACAAACCTCAGCAGCTTTTGTATCTCTAATTTCACCTAAGAACTTCAATGTAAGATGTATATTATCAGGATTCACCCACTTTACGTCGCCTTTTCTCACACCAACTCCGTCCCGCAGCTCCCGCTGCAGGCCGCTTAACGCACTTTTGATTCTCTCGTCAATATCTATCGCTATAAAACACCGCATTACACCACCAAATGCTAAAACCGTGTCAATTTTCGCAAATCCTCCAGTCTCTCGTCTATGCCGGTCCTGCTTATTGAAGTCAACCCTGCCAGCGAGAATTCGGAAATCGTAAATGAGGCTGCCACTGTGCCGTAAGCAACTGCTTGTCTTAATGATTCGAAATTAGCCCTGCCGATGAGAGCCAGATACCCCATAAATGCACCCGCAAAGCTGTCACCGGCGCCTGTGGGGTCCTTGACCTCAGCGGATGGAAAAGCCGGCAGAATAAACATCTCGCCGTTGCTGCAGAGTATCGAACCTGATTCACCCTTCTTTATTACCACAATTTTCGGCCCCATACCCAAAATCGCTTCCGCCGCTTTTATCAGGTTATACTCAACCGCCAGCATCTTTGCCTCGTCTTCGTTGATAATAAGGCAATCAATTTTTTTAAGCAGCCGTTCCAAATCATCAAAACGTTCCTGAATCCAGCAGTCCATCGTATCAGCAGCCACGAAAGATGGGTTCTCAACTTGTTCGAGCAGTTGTATCTGAAGGGCAGGTGCAGTATTCGCAAGAAAAACAAACTCGCTGTTTTTGTAGATTCGCGGTACTTTCGGCGGTTCCTCCGCCAAAACATTCAATTCGAGTTTATCCGTCGTCCTCTTGTTAATATCTGAATGATACGTCCCGGCCCAGCGAAAAGTCTTGCTGTTTTTTCTTATCTCCAGACCTGCCAAGTCAACATTCCTGCCGGCGAAAACCTCGGCCAGATCGAACGGGCAATCCGGGCCGATGACGCCGACGAGTCTGACCGGGCCAAAGAAGCTTGCCGCCATACTGAAATATATCGCCGAGCCGCCGAGACAGTTCTCACTGACGCCGTAAGGCGTCCTGACAGTATCAACCGCTATCGAACCGGTTACTAAAAGCGACACTTACCAATCTCCTTTCAAAGTATTATCTATCCTCGCCAGAGTTTTTTCCTTGCCTAACATTTCAGCAGCATCGAAAATCGGCAGGCTGACAGTGTTTCCGCACAGCGCCACACGCAACGGCTGCGCAACCTTGCCGAGACCAACGCACCTCTCCTCAGCTAAGCCACGCAGCGCCGCCTCAATATTCTCCACCGTGAACTGCTCCATCGCGGCAAGTTTCTTACGAACAATCCTCAGAACAGCCAAACCGTCATTTTTCAGCAAAACTTTGTTTACTGCCTTTTCATCATACTTAATTTGGTCATTCTCCAAAAACAGAAATCTGCTTTTCCTCTCGATGTCCGCAAGCGTCCGCGCCCCCTCGCATGTCTTTATTATTCTGTCTAACAACTCATCACTCGCCGATGCAACCGGCGATTTGATTACTTTTAAGTAGTCCCTGAAATGCTGAATCAGTTTCTCCTTGCCGCTCTGCCGAATGTGCTCGGTGTTGAAGGCGAGAAGCTTACTGCGGTCAAACAAGCTGTTCGTTTTTGTCAAACGCGACAGGTCAAAACTTTCCGCCAGCTCCTCAACAGACATAATCTCGCGCTTGTCACCCGGATTCCAGCCCAGCAATGCAAGAAAATTCACCATCGTCTCCGGCAAATAGCCGCTCCTGAAAAAATCCACTACATTAATCTCCGGCAGTTGAACACAAAGATACTCTGCCATCACATCAATGCTGGACATCTCAGGTACAATTTTTCCCGCAACAAACCCCTCGACTTCTTCGCAAGCAATACCTCCGACTTCAGCAAGTTTTTTAATGTCGACATCTGGCATACCCTTAATTGCCTTACGCAGGGCTTTGGGGCGCTCACGTTTGGAAAGCTTTCCACCGCTGTCACTGACCGTAACAGACATATGTGCATACTTCGGAAGCTCACCGAAACCGAGGGCCTTCCACAATTCCTGCTGGCCGGGCGTGTTCATAAGATGCTCCTGGCCGCGAACAATATGCGTAATCTTCATCAGGTAGTCGTCAACCACACAGGCGAAGTTATATGTCGGGAATCCATCGCTTTTTTGTATGATAAAGTCAGCCATTTCACCAGCTGCGAATGTAACCTCGCCTCGCACAATATCCTCAACGATGAGGGCTTTATCCTGCGGAACAGCGAAGCGCACCGTTACAGGACGACCTTCGGAACGGGCCTTTTCAGCATCCTTTTCATCCGGAAACTTCTCAGGTCTGGAATACGCAAAACCTTCCTTCTTCGCCTCAGCTTTTTTTCTAAGGGCGTCAAGCTCCTCCTGCGTTTCGAAGCAGTAATACGCCTTTTTGTCATCAAGCAGCTTTTTTATGTACTTTTCATAGATGTCTTTTCGCTGCGACTGCAGATAAGGCCCATTCTGCCCGCCGACACCCGGACCTTCGTCCCAATCGATTCCGAGCCAGCGAAGGTCGGCTATAACCTGCTCGGTAGCAGTCGGGGTGTTGCGCTTCTGGTCGGTATCTTCGATGCGGAGAATAAATCTGCCACCCATACGACGGGCAAAAAGCCAGTTAAAAAGAGCTGTCCTGGCTCCGCCTACATGCAGATAACCGGTCGGCGAAGGTGCAAATCGGGTTACAACCATTATAAACCTCAAAATACTGCGGAAAGTACGTGAAAACAACGGAAGATTAAGCTATATCCCAGCTATTGTCAAGAACAGATGACCCGTTAGCCGATTTGCATATCTGGTAAGGTATTTTCCCTGTCAAATTTACTCCGAACAGCTATAATCTGCTAAATTATTACACTAAATTTCCAATATGAGCACAGATAATTCGACAACTAAACTCGACTTTATACGGCAGATTGTCACCGATGATTTGAAAACGAACAAATGGGACGGACGCGTTTGCACCCGCTTTCCGCCTGAGCCGAACGGATATCTGCACATCGGACACGCCAAATCAGTCTGTCTCAACTTCGGCATCGCAGAGGAGTTTGGCGGCCTGTGCAACCTGCGATTCGACGACACAAATCCGGAAAAAGAAGAGCAGGAATATGTTGATTCGATTACCGAGGACGTCCGCTGGCTAGGGTGGGACTGGCAAGAACGCCTCTATTTCGCTTCTGATTACTTCGAACAGATGTATCAATGGGCAGTGGAACTTGTCAAAAAAAGCAAGGCGTACGTCTGCGACCTGAATGCCGATGAAATAAGAGAATACAGAGGCACCTTGACCGCGCCTGGAAAGAACAGCCCCTATCGAGACCGCAGCATCGATGAAAACCTCGATTTATTTACTCGGATGCGAGTGGGGGAATTCCCGGATGGAGCAAAAACACTGCGGGCAAAAATAGATATGTCGCACCCCAACCTGAATATGCGAGACCCTATTATGTATCGAATCTTGCACGCTAGCCATCATCGCACAGGTGACAATTGGTGCATATACCCAACTTACGATTGGGCACACGGCCTTGAGGATTCGATTGAAAAAATCACCCATTCGATTTGCACTCTGGAGTTTGAAAATCACAGACCCCTGTACGATTGGTATCTCGATGCGCTTGGTATTTATCATCCACAGCAAATTGAATTTGCACGGCTGAATCTGACCTACACCGTAATGAGTAAAAGAAAACTGCTGCAATTAGTGCAGCAGAATCTCGTCACCGGATGGGACGACCCGAGAATGCCGACTCTCTGTGGCCTGCGATGCCGCGGCTACTCACCGCAGGCCATCAGGAACTTCTGCCGTATTATCAGCGTTAACAAATTCAACAGCACTATCGATATCGCCCTGCTGGAACACTGCCTGCGAGAAGATTTAAACAAGACCAGCCCGCGCGTTATGGCTGTGCTCCGCCCGCTAAAAGTTATCATTGATAACTTCCCGAAGGATAAGGTCGAAGAAATGGATGCGGTCAATAATCCCGAAGACCCGGCAGCCGGCACACGTAAAGTCCCCTTCTCCCGTGAGCTCTTTATCGAGCAGGAAGACTTCATGGAAAACCCGCCGAAAAAGTTTTACCGCCTTGCCCCCGGCCGAGAGGTCCGCCTGCGATACGCATATTTCGTCACCTGTACAAATGCCGTAAAGGATAAAGACGGTAACGTCGTCGAACTGCACTGCACTTACGACCCCGCCACTCGCGGCGGAGATGCGCCTGACGGCCGAAAAGTCAAATCCACCCTCCATTGGGTTTCAGCAGCTCACGCCCTGCCAGCTGAAGTGCGCCTGTACGACCATCTCTTCACAAACCAAAATCCCGACGATGTCGAAGAAGACAAAAACTTCACATCGAATTTAAACCCGAATTCTCTGCAGGTACTGACCGACTGCCGCGTTGAACCCTCTCTGGCAGGCACAAAACCGTTATCTCGTTTCCAGTTCGAGCGCCTAGGATATTTCTGCACAGACTCCGACAGCTCCGCCGGAAAACTCGTGTTCAATCGCACGGCAACCCTCCGCGACGAATGGGCTAAAATACAGAAAGCAATTTCAAATCCCCCGTCTTAAGTTTTTTATTTTGTGCCACCGGCACCAAAGGTGGACATACTATTTATAGAAAATCATTTTCAGGGACGCTGCAAGCAGCACCAATCCGAAAACTTTCCGAAGCATATCATCCGGAATTCTCGTAGCAAATTTCGCCCCAATCAACCCGCCCACAAAGAAGCCCAAACATACAAGACCGGCTACCTTCAAATCCACAAATCCCTGCTTGAAATATATCCACGCGGCCAGCAAACCAATCGGAGGAACCATAAGCGCCAGCGTCGTCCCCTGCGCGGTATGCTGCGATAATCCGAATAATAAAACTAACGAGGGAATAATAATTATCGCTCCCCCGATACCTATCAATCCGCTGAAAATCCCTGCAACCAATCCTAGAAATAAATACGCGACTATGTTTATGTTCATAATTAGCAACCGTCCCTTTCAACAAACAAGCCGATAAGCCTTTCATCCAAAAAGCTCTTTGAACTTCTTCTCTATATCGCTGTTTTCACAAAGCACCTGGCCGATAAGAACAGCGCCTATGCTGATAGATTTTAATTTCTCGATATCAGCTCGTGTTTTTATCCCGCTCTCGGACACAAGCTCCCTTTTATCATCAACAAGTTCCGCCAGGCGGCTGCTCGTCCCCAAATCCACCTCCATCGTCGCAAGGTTCCGATTGTTAATGCCCAGAACGCTGTATCCTTTCTTCGGAAAACCGATTAAGCTGCGGACCGCCAGTAACATGTCCGCCTCGTGCACTTCCAGTAGAACCGTCAGTGTCAGCTCGGACGCCGCTATCATTAAATCCATCAGCTCGCCGGGTGTTAACGTCTCGGCTATCAGCAGTATCGCATCAGCGCCGGCAGCACGGGATTCATAAACCTGCCACATATCAATAATAAAATCCTTGCGCAGAACCGGCAAACCCACCGATTCTTTTATTTGCTTTATATACTCAAGCTTCCCTTGAAAATACTTCTCATCCGTAAGAACGCTGATTGCATCGGCCCCACAATCCTGATAGGTTTTCGCAATCGCCACAGCGTCAAAATCCTCACGAATGACTCCGGCCGATGGCGATGCCTTTTTTACCTCTGCTATAACATTCAGCCCCCGACTGTTACCCTTGGTGACGGCCTTGTAGAAATTACGGCACTTCGGCATCGAAGCAATATTGCCCTTAAGCTGCTCCAAGCTGATTTGCGACCGGCGAGACTCGACCTCTGCCCTCTTGTCAGCAACGATTTTATCCAATATACCTGCCAATATACCTACCCTGCCAACTTGACATAAGCCATACGAACCTGCCCCAGAGTATTTTCAAGCATCTTCTCCTCCTCCTCGGTCAGGTTGCCTTTTGTTTTTTCCTCGATTGTTTCGAGCATATCTATATTGTATTTGGCCAGCTCCAAATCCGGTTCTTTTTCCTTTTGCCCCTTAACCTGCAGCATCCCTAAAGCAAACAATGTCTGCGTAACAAGCATACTTATTAGTGCGGCAAAATCGCCCTTCGGCAAAGGCCCGTGACGGGATTTGCCGCCCTGTGGCTTTTCTTTTTCAGCTTTCTCCTTCTCCGCTTTTTCCTGAGCAGCCAATATCTCTTTCTCCCTCTGTGCCTGTTGCTTCCAGTCCTCGTCTACTATAATCTTCTTGTCATCCTTTTTTTCTTCTTTAGCCATTTATAAGTCCCCTGAAAAACTTTTACTTAATAAATCCGGTCAGAATTTCATCTGCGGTACTTTTTCATGCTCCTGCTTATATCTCGCTTCTGCTGGCGCTCGGCGATTTTCTTTCGCTTGTCATATTGCCTTTTGCCTCTGGCCAGTGCCAGTTCCACCTTTGCCAGTCCCCTGCCGCTGAAATAAATCCGAAGAGGCACAAGTGTAAAACCTCGCTGCTCAAGCTTTGTCCTTATCCTGTGAATCTCCTGTCTGTGCAGCAGCAGTTTTCTTTTTCTGGTCGGCTCGTGATTATTCGCGCCGGCCTCTTGATATTGAGCTATGGTCGCCCCGACAAGCCAGCACTCATTGCCCGTAATCCTTGCGTACGAGCCGTCGAGGTTGCCCTGGGATGCTCGAAGCGATTTCACCTCCGTACCCAAAAGCGATATTCCTGCCTCGAACTTATCTACAAGCTCAAAATTCCGATAGGCCTTCTTGTTAACCGTCTCTGGACTCTGTTTCCTATCGCCCTTGCGCGATTTAGCTGCCATTTAAACTATAATAGCCGTAGATTACCAAATTTGCAAGACAAGAGCGTATACAGATTCACACTGCCCGCCGCGCCGGATCAAATCTTCCATCTACTAAGTAGCCACTGATGCACCAAAGCCGCCGCAAACCATATTGCAAAACCAATGCAAAGCACAATCCGTAAAGACAGCCGTCTCCGAAAACAAATAAAAGCCGCAAGGAAAAACAAAACCGTCGGCAAAATCCCCCACAACGCCCCCTTGCAGTAATCGCTCATCAGGCCGAAATTGCCCTGATTGTCCAGATAAAGCCAGATAAGCACAATTAGGCCAGTCAAAGGCATCACGGCAATAAGGCCGGCCAGCGTCGGAAGTTTGCGCCCTATCTGTGTGCAGAAAATAATGACACCAACACTGACCAGTAATTTGACAAGGAATCGCATAATTGCGACCGGCCCGGATTAATCTCTGTCTAGGCAAACTCAAACTTCTTACTTGATGAACCTTATACTCACCGGATACCGATAATGCTCACCTCTATTTGCGGCAGTACAGGCCATAATGCAAAATATTAAGTTCACAACCCAGATCGCAGGAAACAACAGAAAGCCAATACATAAAAAAGACAAAAGGCTCGCGACGACATACGCAATTGCAACCGTAATCTGAAAGTTCAGCGCCTCTTTGCCCTGTTCATCAACAAATGAATGCTCGTCTTTTTTCACCAGCCAAATGACCAACGGTCCAATAAAGCATGTAAAAATGGCCAAAAGATGTGCCAGCATTGCAAACATTCGAGCATCTTTGCTCGATTCTGAGCCAGTCTGCCCACTGCTGCCGCCGGAATCTTCCGCTGGCTTCGGAGTTTCGTTTGTCTCTGCCATAGATTAACTCCTTTCTATTAAACTATACCTCACTCTACAAACTGGTTTCTCTTTAACAAAGACCTCTTAAAAAAGCAAGAAAAATTTATATCTCTGTAGCTTGCCATTTTAACGATTGCCTGACTGTGTGCAACCCGCAAATCCGACTCTGGCGCATAAAAAAACAGGACCGGGTCGCGGAGGGAGAGAGGAGGAAAAGCGATTAAGACCGCAGTCCTGCTGATTTCTATTCTATTACAGGCAAAAAACCATGCAACCTATTTCTGCCCAATTTCTTTATGCTTAATCCCTGCTTCTGCTTAGAAAAAAAGAGCTTTCTACTGCGCCGGCTTTCTGCTCTCCCGGCAGAATTTGCCCATAAGCATCATCGCCGCACTCATTTTTTCAGCAGAGCCGTCCATCTTTGCGTATGCATCTACTAACTCTAATAGCTCCGGCGCCGGCTCGGAAGTACCATAATGGTGCGAAACATTCACAATTCCGCCATCAAGCCCGTACTCCATCGCCTTCGCAACATACGCCCTGCATACCCCGATTTTTCGCCCAGGTAAATCACGCACGCAGTTGCTTATCCCACCCGTGAAATGAACGCCCTGCATTTCCGGGTCGTTCTTTATCTTCTTTATGGTTTCAAACGTCTTATATGTATAACTCTGCTGACCGGGCTCCATCGGCATATCCACCGCTAAAGGAAATATAGTTGGGTCAAAAAATATCTCCGTTGGCTTAAAACCGTATTTGCCGACCGCCTCATTGAAAATTTCTTTGGCCACGGCATAAAGCTCGTCAACCGAAGGCGACTGGTCGGACTCCTTCATTAAAAGACCGACAAATACATAGTCATAATCCTTTTTCAACGGCAGCATATTATCCATCGTGTAAACCTTAATCGAGTTCACAAGCGGCTGGGTGACCTTCTCCTCGGTGTTAAACCACTCTTTCAGCCCCGCTTTAAGCACATCATCGTTACTGCTGTCGATGCAAATCGGTACGCCACCGCTCCACTTGCGGACCATCTTGGTGTATTCTACCATCATATCAACGGCAATCTGCTGGTCGTCCTCGCCGAAAGCATCGAGATTAACTGCGATATAATCGGCCCCTTCTGCCGCCTGAGATTCAATCAGGTCCTTAATATAATTCAACGGCTCCGATGGCGCAGAATATGCATCTGCTCCGAGTTCGACTAACTGCTTCATCTTCTCAGCAGTTTTAGGTATTGACGCATGTACAGATTCACCAATAGAAATAAAAGGATTTTTCATCGTATAACCCTGCCAGGTAAACAACTAAAGTTTCTTTACAGCCGCCGCCCCTACCTAAAATCTCACAGGCCAGCTCCATCAAGTATTGCTGGTATTTTATCCTCCCAGCCCAGCGCCATCAAGTGAATACCCTGACAGCAGTCTTTAATTTCGTTAATGATTCGAACGGCTATCTCAACTCCGGTCTGCCCGGATTTGGCTCTCTCTTTGTCCGCCTTCATTTGCTCTATCAGTTCTTGCGGCACACTAATACCCGCAACATTGGCGTTCATATAATTGGCCATCCCTGCGGATTTCAAAATCACAATCCCCGCCATAATCGGCACATTAAAACGGGAAACCTCTTTCATAAATCCCCGAAATCGCTCAGTATCATAAACAGCCTGGGTCTGGAAAAACCGAGCGCCCGCCTCGATTTTCTTTTCCATCTTGATAATCTGTGGCTCCAGCGGCTCTGCGCCGGGCGTAACTGATGCTCCGAGGAAAAATTTGGGCGCACCATCCAGCTCATTTCCCACCATATCCTTGCCCTCCTGCAGCGAAGTAGCCGCTGCCAGAAGCTGCACCGAATCCAAATCGAAAACCCCATCTGCCTGAGGATGGTCACCTAAACTCGGATGGTCACCGGTTAAACATAAAACATTCTCAACGCCCAGCCCGTATGCACTCAGCAGGTCGGACTGCAACGCGAGCCGATTGCGGTCTCGACAGGTCATCTGAAATATCGGCTCCAAACCACGCTCCACCAAAAGTCGGCATGTGGCAAGCGAACCGAATCTCAGCACCGCGCTTTGAAGGTCGGTAACGTTAAACGCGGTTACTCTCTCCTTCAGAGATTCCGCTTCTTTAAGACACTTTTCAATATTTACACCTTTTGGCGGTCCAATCTCGCAGGTTACAGCATATTTGCCCTGCTCGAAACACTCCCTTAGTTTCATACTTGAATTTTCTCCTTTTTTTCTCCTCGGATGCTCCGGGCCTCTTTAACGTTCCAGGTCATAAAACGATTCTTTCCGCAAATCTTTGGAAGGCAGCATCTTGCTGTGGTCTCTTGCCTTGTGGATTCCCTTTAGATTTTCCAGCCGTCCAATCTTCTTCAGATGCTCATAAATCTTTATCCATCCACAGTCTATCTCAGAATCAACCTCGCACTTCCCGTCCTTCGCCCCGCCGCAGGGACCATTGAGCAGACTCTTCGAACACGATGTAATCGGACAGATGCCACCTGTATAATCCAGAGCACAGTCTCCGCACGCCTCGCATCGCTCGTCCGCAGGCCAAAGCCCCTGAAATCCGCCCAAAGATACCGTGTTGTCACCGGGATGAACTACCTTATTCACAACTTTTGATACCGCCTGCACCCCGATACCGCAGGTCAGCACCAAAATAGAATCCGACTTCTGAATGTTCTCCATTTCTCTGGACAACCTCGTCATCACAAGCATCTTATTGCACAAAAAATCAACCAGGCACGCGCCCGTCACGTTCTTGCCCACCTTCTCCACCTCCGCCTTCATTGCCGACAGTGCCTTCTCTCCCCCGGTCCCGCAGGACTCGGCACAACCGTTGCAGGCAAGAAGAAAGATGTTTTTTTCCGCTTTAAGCGATTCCAATACTTCATCTAAAGGTTTATTTTGTGTAAACAGCATCTTTAAAATTCCTCAAGCACCGTCTTAATTATTTCCGTAATTTTTTCACCGACTTCTCTGGTCGGCTCCAGCCCGTAATCCATCTCCTTCGGTTCAACACCGATAATCACAATTTCCTCCGGCGCACAGTTCATCTTCTCAGCCGCTGCCAAGGCATCAATCAGACCGAATTGATGTGAGCTGATTTTCAAACCCTTGTCCTCGCTGAAAACTCGCGTTAGTTTACTCGCCTCTCCCTTTCCGAGCCGAGTCTTATAAATGGTGCCTGGCTCCTCACCGCCTCTGGCTGCATCAACAACAATAAGCTTATACGGTTTTTCCTGAGACAGCAGAACATCCAAGCTGGCGGTACCGGCGTCAATAACTTCTACATTATCACCCAGCTCCTGCTCATGCAGTCGCTGCGCAATATGAACTCCGATACCCTCGTCCCTCAGCAGAATATTGCCCACGCCGATAACCAGCACCCTAGTTTTTCCGGCACGGCCTTCCACCACCTCAGTCGCAAGATTATTTCCTGTTTTCAAACGCATATCAAACTGCCCTGAATATCCCTAACTCATTTCTTCCGGCATCAAGCAAATGAACCGAGCACGCCAGGCACGGGTCGAATGCCCGCACAATCCGAACCAGTTCAAATGGATTATTCTGGTCTTTCACTTTAGTACCAATAATTGCCTGCTCCACCGCGCCCGGCTGGTCCTTATCATCCTTCGGAGAAGCGTTCCATGCTGTAGGCGTAATCACCTGATACCTCTCTGTCTTCTTGTCCTTGATTGTTATCCAGTGCCCGACCGCACCTCGCGGCGCCTCTGTCAGACCGGCTCCTTCACCGGTTTCAGGAATCGGACTCTCGACAATAATCGGCTCCATAGGTTTCAGCGTCTGCAGCCAGTCCACCATAGCATCACCAACAAGCTTTGACTCCAAAGCCCTCGCCGCATGCCGGCCGAGCACTGAATTCAACACCCCGATACCGGCGCCCAATTCTCCGAGCGCCGAATCAATCAACTCTTTGGTTTTGACGTTGCCCTGCACATAGTTGCTCACCATCCTCGCCAGAGGCCCTACCTCGCAAACCTTGCCCTCATAACGCGGAGACTTTATAAATGAATAAGCCCCCGTTTTCTTCGGCTCAGGATTTGTCTCGCTCAAGGCCGGGCTCTTACCCGACTCTACACCCGAATACCATGAATGCTTCAGGTCCTCCGTGATATTGTCCTTCACAAACGGCTCCACCTGCAATTCCGGCGAAATCACCCCGCTCTCAAACAGCTTCCCTATCGGCAAATCAAACCCGCCGTAAGCAAGAAACCTGCCGCACCCTTTACCTATCTCGAAATAATCGCTATACGCCTTCGCTACCGCTATCACGTCCGGAATATAAACATTATCAACAAAATCACGCACCTCGTTCAATCGCCATAGAAAGCCGGTAATCTTGTCCTCAGTCGGTTTTTCTGTAACTCCCCCGGGAACAATCCCGACATTATGCGGCATCTTCCCCCCGAAAACCGATAGCATTTCATGGCATTTGCGCCTGATGTCGAGCGCTTTGAGATAATGCTCAACCAACGCCGCATTTGCCTGACCTGACACTCGATAATCACCTTCGTAACGCGGCACAAATGGCGACAAATCACCCACCGCACCGGCCGCATCGACATAATCCAGCGCAGCAAGATGATAAAAATGAAGTATATGCGACTGCAAAAAGTTACAACCGAAAATAATTGCACGAATCAATTTAGCGTTATCTGGAATCTTATCCGTAAGCCCGAACGCCTCATCGATACAAAGGACCGACGCCGTCGCATGCGCTGTCGGACACACACCGCAAATCCGCTGGGTCAGCCGGCTGGCGTCTCGCGGGTCACGACCGCGCAGAATTATCTCAAAACCGCGAAAAAGCGTTCCCGCACTTCTCGCTTCTTTGACCACGCCGTCGTCAACTACCGCCTCGACCGCCATATGGCCTTCTATCCTCGTTATAGGGTCAATCCTGATTCTCTTGCTCATTTGAGCTCCTCGAAAGTAATTTTTTCGTAAATCGGCGACGTCCCGTCCGGAAACTCCGGCTCAACACAACCCAGGCACGGCGAACCCGCCTTCACACACCAGTTCACACCGCTGTTCCACTGCCTCAAAGGACAATCCGCATAAGTGTAATGCCCCCTGCACCCAAGTTTGTAAAGACAGCCCGGGTCGCCTAACACCTTGGCAAATTTCCCTTTATCGAAGTCCGCCCGTCTCGGGCAGTTCTCGTGAATCAGCTTACCGTATATAAGCTTCGGCCTGCCTAAATTGTCCAAATCAAGCGCCTCCACTCCAGAGAAAAGTACCACGGATATCGTTCCCGTAAACCACTCCGGATGCGGGGGACACCCGGGAACATTCACCACCGTCGTTTCAATCCCTTTTTCTTTGAAAACCGCCGTAACACCCTTGCACAAAGTTGGATTGGGCTTCGCCGCAGGTATCCCGCCGAATGAAGCACACGTACCGACCGCAATTGTAAGAAGCGCATTCCTCCCGAGCTCCTCAACGCTCTGTTGAACGGTTATATGTTCGCCTCCTTTCTCGCCGACGCCTCCGTAAAGACCGCCCTCTGCCGTAGGAATCGCCCCTTCCACTACTAAAATATAGCCGCCTTTTCTGTTCTTCTCAGCGTCCTTGAGAACCTCAACCACCGGCTCTCCCTGCCCGGCCATTATCGTCGCATGAAAAATTAAATTAAGCTGCTGGCCCGGCACAAGCTCATCGAGCAGCAAATTCTGTATCTTGGGACTCACCGCATTCAAAATTGATATTGAACAGCCCGTGCACCCTGCTCCCTGCAGCCAGACAACTGGGTATTTCTTGGTAGCCACTTTCGCTCCTTTCGGTACTAAACATTACGAACAGTCACACCTCTCCCCTCACACAATTTGAAAACCAACAAAATATCAAATACTTCCTCCCGCTGCTACTGTTTTATGACTTATATAATTTATTCACAAAGATTTATACTGCTACAATGTCTCTATATTACTCCTAAATATTGCTACGAAGACACTCGAAAAATGTGCTGTCGTGCGTATCTCATCCTTGTGGATAACCTGTTGATAACCCGATTTTCTTGCCCTTAATAAAATTCTAACCATACCAAATCATACTGACACGTTTTAGCACCCTTTTTCAGCTCCACTCACAACCAAAATTCGCAGCACCTAAGCCCCCTTCAATAAAGAGGTTAAGCATCATCAAGGCGAATGTTAAAAGAATCAAAATAAAATCCCCAACATTACATTAACAATTTTACCAAAACCACCCAAATTAACACCTCTCTGACCGAAAATTTGCCCTTCGTGGATAATTTATGGAAAAGTTCACGCGCCTCAAAAGGCCTGTTAACCCACTATTTTACTGTGTTTACAGATTCTGAAAAACCAATTTTCAAGATTTGCTTTGTTAAGCAGGAATAATTTTGCCAAGTAGCGAAAGCACAGCTATTTTGGACAGTACCTCCGCACCCGCTAAGCTGACAATAAAAGTTACCACAGCCATCGCACCCCTTATATTGCAAGACACTGCATACGCGCGGTACATTAATGCGACCATCCAGATTACCATTAGGACAACCACAATCATAGCAAACACAAAAACAAACACATCCGCACTGCTAACTGCACTCGTCGCAGCGGCTTGATTAAGCTTGGACATCAAATAAGCAATTACTCTTTGATTGGCCTTCGGCAGCATCACGATAGCGGTTACCACATAAGGCCATCGCGCCAAGGCCTGCGTCCCGAAAACGTCCACAATCCTGAACGACGAGCGAGAAACAATCAAGCCGAAGAAAAATAAAGGAACCACCATACATACCCAGTTGATTATCCCCTCAGCAAAGAAAAACCACAACGGTGCCTCCGCACCCGTGTGAACATCAAGAACACCGTCGAAATGTGTATTGCTCAGCGAGCCGATAAATCCGCTTATCAACATAATCACCAAACCCAACAGCAAGGCCTTAAACCCGGCCACGAATCTGAAAGGATTGAACAGCCACTGACTCAAACGGCCGCCGCTCCTCGTTATTTCAATTTCAGTCATAATTTTTCCTTCCTGCCCTTTTTCTCAGAATTTTCAGCGAGCTTTACGCGCTCTATGACCTCGTCGAGCCGATTGCGCACCGTCGGGTAGCTCAGCCCCAGCAGCCTCGCCATCTCTTTCAGCGACCCGCTCGCCTTAATAAACGCAATAATAAACACCTGGTCCTCAATCGATACCCTCGATAACAGCGGCAGTTCATATTGCCCCTGTATCTCCGTACGGCACCGCTCACACACCAGACTTTTCACATTTAACTGGCTTTTACACGATGGACATATCGCAGGTAATATCTTCATAAATTCACACTGCCGTAACAGGCCCCTTCACTAACGAACGCTCATAAATCAATATGCCGAGATTTACCGCAGACAACACGATAAAACCGGATAAGCCGGGAATTCCTACTGTCAAATCGCTGCCACCCTTAACCACCAGAACCGATATCCCCGCCGTGGCATTAAGCGAACCATGAATTATCGCAGCTGCAACAACGGATTTCGCCTTAAGCCTGACATAGCCGAAAATCGGTGCAAGAAGGACACACAGAACCACCATCATAAATATGCCTGTTATAGGATGCTCTGGATAATTGTGACCCTGCAGGATTATTGGCCAATGCCAAACACCCCAGATAACACCGATAATCATCGATGACTTCCAGAAACCCAAAAAGCCAAGTTCTTTTTGTAGAAGCCCTCTCCATCCTAATTCCTCACCAAACCCCGCAACGGCGTTGACCGTAATCCCCGCTATAAGACCCAAAAGCAGCCCCATTAGTATCGGATGACTCTGAAAGATACTGGGAAGATTTTCCATCTGCTCTAACTGTTCTGACGTTACTACTGATGCGAGCCTCTCGCGCAGTCCCTCCATTGATGGCGAATATTCAACACCCGGCAATAGCAAACCAACCCCCAGGCAGGCAAGAGCAATGACCGACGGCAACAGCCACGCTACCAAAAACCATCGATTCAGCTTAAACGAAATCCCCAACGGCTCTTTCACAGGTTCTTTACAGACGACCCTCTGAACAATAACGGCAACAACCATCGGAACAAACATATAACAGGCCGCCATTACAATCGAAGTCGCTGTGCCCCACCTCCCGCCGAAAGTAAAAAACAAAATGGCCATAAGCCAGCTGACAAAAAATGTCAGGCCAATGAACAAAATAACTTTTTTGAATCTCATATTAATTTGATTCTCTAATTTCATGTCCTGTCATCTATCCGCCCTTCGACTAGGTATGAAAAACAGCCCCGCTACCCGATTATATTTGTCAAATACCACCCGGGCATCTACCGACGTTTTTTCAAATTTGCAGGTCACTAAAACTACATCGTATCCTTTTGCTTTCTCCTTTCGGCTCTCAACCTGCCTGACAAATGCACCCGACCTGACGATTAATGAATTCCAGACCTGCCGCAGTCTTTCCTCTGACATCACCTTCTTCATAGTCTCATTAAAATTCTCCGTCGCCTTCTTGTAATCTCCGTCAGCCAGTGCATTCACCAAATCCTTCGCCGCACTTTCAATATCCGAAACCCCTTGCACGGCCTTTTCTGCCGGCTCGACGCCGCCACATGACAACTTCATTACTACTGCAAATACGATTAACCCCGCCCAGAGACTAACACCAATCACACCTATAATCCGTTTCAGCATCTGCCTACCCGCCTTTCTTTCCTGTCTGACCTTGCCGTACCCCTGCAAAGAATATCTTCAATAAAATTAAACATCTATTTAATAATATTAAACTATATTTCGACTTTTACAATAAAAATCTTGATATATTTCAAATTCTTTATATATACAAAACCGCTTTCTTGCCCTGAAAAACTGGTAGCAGCCCACCCTCCTGCCTTTTTTACTTGACTTTTCAGATATAACGTGATATCTAATCGTATTGGTACTATACCGCTTTAGGAGGATACGAAAATGAGGAAGTCGGCATTTTCCACAGTTCTGTTGGCTGCTATTTCACTGTCCGCTGGTATAACAGCAGCCCTTGAACGCCACGTCCCGGCCGAGTATCCCACAATCCAAGCCGCCATTGATGATTGCAATAATGGCGATGTTGTTATTATTGCCCCGGCCACATATACCGGCCCCGGAAATCGCGACATCGATTTTCTTGGCAAACCAATAACCGTTCGCAGCTCAGAGCCAAATGACTCGAATATCGTCGCCGCTACAATTATAGATTGCAACGGTTCTGGAGCCGACCCGCACAGAGGTTTTCTGTTCCAGAACGGCGAGCAGCCAAATTCAGTTTTGGCCGGCCTGACAATTACTAACGGCTATACTACATCCAACGGCGGGGGCATTGTGTGCGATAATAATTCCAGTCCCAAGATTGAACTCTGCAAAATCATCGGCAATAGGGGCCACAACGGCGGAGGCATTGTGTGCGATAATAATTCCAATCCCAAGATTGAACTCTGCAGAATCACCGGCAACTTGGCCGGGTATGATGGCGGAGGTATCTTTTGCAGGTACTCCGACCCTTTAATCAGTAATTGTATAATAGCAGATAATACGAATTACTCTTTTAGGCCTGAGGGCCCCCCTCGTTATGGTGGGGGTATATACATACACGGGTGTGCTTATGGTCATTGGGAACAAATGGCTGAACCCAATATTATTAATTGTACTATTGTTGGAAATTTTGCCCTCAGTTATGGAGGTGGTATCGCCGCTGCATTGGGCACCGATATCGCTATATCTAACTGCATACTCTGGGGTAATATCGCCGGGAATGATGGCCACGAGATAGGAATGGCCCACATCTATGATGCCCCCACTCCGTATATCTCGGTCCGCTACTGTGACGTACAGGGAGGGCAAAACGATGTCTACGAATTTGGTGGAGGTTTGTCTTGGGAAGGCAATATAGATTCCGATCCTTTACTCGCTGATCCCGTCGCTCACGATTATCATTTACTGATAAATTCACCCTGCATCAACGCCGGCGACCCGAACTATGTCCCTGGGCCGAACGAAACAGACATCGACGGCCAGCCAAGAGTCATAAATGGCCGCATCGATATAGGCGCAGACGAGTTTATTTATCAAGGACCTCTCATCGAGTTCTACCCTGATAACTTTGAGTTTGATGCCAATGAAGGTGGTTCGGATCCCGCTGTACAGATTTTATCCATCAAAAACAATGGAACCGGCGCCCTCAACTGGCAAATTTCTGAAGATTGTAACTGGCTGGAGGCCGACCCAAACAACGGCAGTTCAACCGGAGAACTCGACGATGTCAATATAAGCGTAAATATATCGGGATTGGGTGAAGGGATATACACCTGCGAGCTAACAGTCTCTTCTAATGCGGACCCCTGTGATTCTATAATAGATGTCGTTTTGAATATCACCGCAACATCAATTTCACCAAAAACAATTACCGTCGACGATGACGGTCCCGCTGATTTCAACAACATCCAGGCCGCTATCAACGAAGCCAATAACGGCGATACGGTTCTCGTAGCCGATGGCCTCTACACCGGCCCCGGAAACAGAGAAATCGACTTTCTATATAAATCTATAACCGTCAAAAGCAAAAACGGCCCGGATAACTGCATCATCGATTGCGACGGCAGCTTCGTGGATGAACACTGGGGTTTCCTTATATATTGTGATTCTCCGCCTTGTATCTTAGAGGGTTTTTCAATAATAGGTGCGGTAACCACCGATTATTATACCGCCGGCGGTGCAAATTGCCGTAGATATGCAATTATCCGAAACTGCATTTTCCGTCAAAACTATTCCGAGGATCTTGGTTCAGGAGTAGGTGCCGGCTACGGCTGTTCAGGTATCGCACCCGAGATTATTAACTGCACATTTGTTAATAATATCTCCGACAATAGCGGGACTGTCTCTATTTGGGGCGGAAGTAATGACAAAATCATAGTGCGTAATTGTATCTTCAAAGATAATACGACGCCCGATTTGGAAGTAGAGATCCGTACAAAATGTGGTGTCCCGCGGATACACGCTGAGTACTGCGTTCTCCCAGCCACGTGGCAGGAACAAAGGTCCGTGATAACTAACAATTGCATTCTGGCCGACCCCTGTTTCGTTG
>CAZDQP010000037.1:0-19898 GCA_964507485.1 uncultured Pirellulales bacterium
GTACCATCCCGGCGCTCCGGGTGGGAGATAAATACGCCGTTGGCAGGGCCAACGGTTTTGATTTGTGAAGTGCTGCCGAAGGCCGCAACGAGGAAACCTTTAGTAAGTGTGCCGAAGGCATACGGATGAAACAGTATCTGAGCAGAAGGCAGCACAAGCAGGTGTGAAATTTGGAAAATGGCCGAGGAAAATCATCTTCTCTACAAATATTGGACTCTTAGATGTGAAAAGACTTCAGGCCTACTTTTTTCCTTGGCTACCAGAACTATTAAGCAAGTTTACTCACCTACAATAGCCCAGTCATGCCCCTTGTACATTTCAGACAAATAATCTTGACCTTTTTCATCCTTAGCTTCTTCCTTGCCCATATAGATGTACAAAGATGGATCTTTATAGTCTGGATCAAAGCTGAGTGTAACGTTTAGTACTTTTCTAGCCTCTTTCCATGCAATACATTCAATCTCCATCCCTATGTAGGGAACAAAAGGTAAATCAACAGTTTTGCGCGCTAACTTTATGCCACCTCCAGGTTTCGTAATTGCGACATTCATAGTTGCTTTCATATTTTATCCTTCCCTTTAACACATATTTATCTCACACTTAAATAGTTGAACTATTAAGTCTTCGCCAATTACTTCGATATTTTAGCGTTTGGGAAAAAGCATATCTTGTATTTAATCCGTACTAGTTATCGAATTAATTATATTTTAAGTCCGCCCCGCTGATAGGAAAAGTAACCCGCAAAACAGCGGGGTAAGTATTAATACAATAGGTTGAAAGAGGTGAGAAGTCAAGAGGATTTAGTAGATGGCAGGGAACGACGGAAAACATTAACTCTCTCGCCCTCAGGTAATTCAGGGGTGAGGTTCCAAAGCGGGCTGGCCCCCGACAGAGAAGCAAGTGGGCAGCAATCGAGGACAGGCTAGGGCACCGGCAGGGCCGGTTGGTTCGCTTAGAAAAGAAAAGCATTTCTCACGTGGGAATAAGTAAATGATAAGGAAGCGCTGGCAGGGCCAGCGATTTGGATTTGTGAAGAGCTGCCGTAGGCCGAGAGAGGCTAGGTCCCCTGTACACGGCCAAAGGAGTATCTCTCGGGGATCTTCGCTGTGCTACGACAGGCAGGACAAGCAAACCGCCGTAAAAACGGCGAAGTAAACTTCGCTACGGCAGGGGGGAATGTGTGATTAATGTTTTCGCCGGGGGCGGTGGCGAGACCTTCTGCCGGCAGTTGAAAACTTTCCCCTGTGCATTCCCAAAAGCGGTTTTGGGGTGTGAGTTTTTGTGTATGTAAAGCCGTTGCATTCCACGGGAGTAAAATCGCGTCCAATGAATTTTTCAATCCGACGAAGGTACTTGTGCTCATCTCTCGAAACAAATGTAATCGCATCTCCAGTGGCTTCCGCACGGCCGGTGCGGCCGATGCGATGAATGTAGTCTTCGGGGTAGGCAGGTACATCGAAATTTACGACGTGTGAGATATCTGTGACATCGATTCCGCGGGCGGCGATATCGGTAGCAACCATAACGCGGTATTTTCCGCTTTTGAAGCCATCCATAGCGCGTTGCCGCTGGCCCTGGTTTCGTCCCGAGTGGATAGCGACGGAGACGATATCCGCTCGTTCGAGGTATCGCTGAATTTTGTCCGCGCCGTGCTTGGTTCGAGAGAAGACCAGGACGCTGGAGAGCTGGCCATCCTGGAGGAGGTGCAAGAGAAAGGCGATTTTCTGCTCTTTCTCGACGAGATAGATGTTCTGGGTGATAGTTTCGATGGGGTTTCTTGGCCTGCCAATCTGAATCATAAGAGGCGATTTCTGGACGCCCGCGGCGAGTGAGCTTATTTCCGGAGTTACGGTTGCGGAGAAGAGCATAGTCTGGCGATTTTTAGGCAGAGCAGCGATGATTTTCTTTACGTCCCTGATGAACCCCATATCGAGCATTCTGTCGGCCTCGTCGAGAATTAACACCTCGACGTGCCTGAGGTCTATTTTCCGCTGCCTCATATGGTCGAGGAGCCGGCCGGGAGTAGCAACAACGATATCAACGCCGCGATGAAGGGTGTTAAACTGACGTTTGATATTTACGCCGCCATAAACGGCAAGCGTTCGTAAATTCAGGAAACGGCCATATCGGAGAATGGACTTTTCGATTTGCACAGCGAGCTCGCGTGTCGGGGTAAGTATAAGTGAGCGAACAAATCTTCTTTTTGGCGGCTGCTCGTGTGAGAGCCGGTTCAAGATTGGCAGGACAAATGCGGCGGTTTTTCCGGTTCCAGTCTGTGCGCATCCGATGATGTCTTTGCCGGCGATAGCGGCGGGAATCGCCTGCGACTGAACTTCGGTAGGGGCGGTGTAGCCGGCAGCAAGAATTCCCTGCACCAGCGGGTCGGAAAGACCAAAAGTCTTAAATGGCATTAAATAATCCTATAAGAGTCACAGACGGTATGGCTTTACCGCCAAGCCAAGTTTGCATACAGAATACCAAGTACATATTGAAAATACAAGCTGATTGCACAACAAAGTTAAGCCAGAGAGTAAACAGGAAACCTGCGCGGCGGCGGAGGGGGGTTGGTCAGGTCAAGACGGACGCTGATATATTTATTAAATGCGACAATGGGCGGTATTGGGCTCGAACCAACGACCTCCTGCGTGTCGAGCAGGCGCTCTAACCAACTGAGCTAACCGCCCTTTATGTATCTATACTATCGTTAAAAGAACAGAAAAATCAAGAATTTTGTTTTAAACCGGCCGCGGGGAATTTTGCCGGTGAATATAAGGGTAGATTTTAAAGCGAGTTACAGCAAATTTGTGCGGCTGATAACGACAAGGGCGCCCGCATAAAGCGGCGGTAACTATCGGTGTAAGTTTCTCCTGATAACCGCTGCTGCTGAAACCGTTTGCTCGACGTCGCCGCTTTCGACCGTCATAGAAATCTGAACGGACCTGACATAGGTAAGCAAATCATCAACGGCGGTATTTTTTGTGAAGGCCATAGCGGTAACATTGTCGCAAAGAACATACGAATTACTGTTCGTATCGAGGTAAAGCTTGTTGTCGCCATTATCATATCGATAAGTTATATCTTCACCACCGGAGGTAATCATCGAACATTCATTGACGGGCGAATTCGCATCGACCGCATTCGCCGTGCGGAGCTGTGTTGTTATTCGAGATAATGCCTGCCGAGCTTTATTGATAGACTTAAAGATATCCTCGTTTCCCCGATAATTCATAAAGGAGGCGTTAAAGGCCACGGCGACGGCGGCGAGCAGCATACCCATTACGAGCAAAGCAATCAGTAATTCCACCATAGTAAAACCGGCGTTAGATTTATTCTTTGCGGACGACATAAATATCCCCACCTTTAGTCATCAATATTGGCCCGAAGCCAACTTGCCGAACTGATTTCATTAAAACTCATAAAAACCTTTACAGTTACTCTAACAAAGTCACTGCCGTGGTCACCGACAACCTGTGCGAAATTCGCATCGCTGACATTTTCGACCGTGACCTGCTGACTAAAATCAACGAAGTTGTTCAAGGTGTCCCTGTCTGTATTAATAGGGGGAGAGAAATTCGTATTATCGAAATCATCCAAATCGTCATAATCGGACAGGGTCTCTCCAGCTTCCGGGCCAAATACGGCACTTCCGGTCTGCGGGTCAACTACCGGCAGCAGGGCGGTTAGCTCTCTTATCTGCTCGATTAAAAACTCAGCGGTCGATAAATCCGTCGCCGCGGAGTTAGCGTTCGATAACGTACTGTTGGTTATAACCAGTGCAGCGATTGCAAGTCCGACCAGCAGTATTGCAATTAAAACTTCAATAAGTGAAAAAGCATTTTTTTCCATAATAGCACACATATTATCCAGGTTCCGCCTTACTTGCTAACTACAGCGCTGGACATCTTGAATATAGGCAGAATAATACTCATCGCGATAAAACCAACCAAAAAACCCATCAAGACAATCATAATAGGTTCAATCATCGAGACCGTTGTTTTGATAACCGACCTGAGGACGCGCGCGTAGTAATCGGAAACATCTTTGAGCACGTCGCTAATCATACCCGAATCTTCGCCGCTTCTTATCATTTGCACCACATTTATGGGCATCAGGTCGTAACGAAGAAGACTGACGGCAATCTTTTTACCCTGGCGAACCTGCTCGTAGACGCCAAGCCACATTTCCTTGTAAAGGACATTACCCGCTATTTGCGCCGTTATTGAAATGGTATTAAGAATCGGCACTCCGGCCCGGGTGAGGACGCCCATCGTGTGCAGGCTTCTTGTTATATAAAGACTTCGGCAAAGATTTTTTACAAGGGGCAGAATCAGCTTTGTCTTATCCCACCATAACCGACCGGTTTTTGTTCCAATAGAATACCAAAAACCCGCAAACATTCCACCGACAGCCACAAGAATAAAAATCCAGTAGCTCCTCAGAAATGAGCTGCTGGCCATCAAGATTTTTGTGGGCAGGGGCAATAAATACTCTTTGCCCTCAAATATCGCGGTGAACCTCGGCAAAACAAAGGTCAACAGGAAGATAGTCACCGATACAGCCATAACTGCTATGACAATCGGATAAACCATAGCTGCTCTAATCTGCGAACGTGTTTCGGCCTCCTCGTCCAGATACTCGGCCAACTTTTGCAACATTGTACTGAGAGAACCTGAAGCTTCAGCGGCAGCGACCATATTAATATAAAGATTGCTGAATACCTGTGGGTGCTCAGCAAGCGCCTGTGAAAAACTTTTTCCCGCTTCGATTTTTTCCTTTAAATCGATAATTATCGCCACAAATTTTCTGTTCTGTATCTGAGCAGCTATCGACTCCAGTGAATCCTGAAGGCTTATTCCAGCCTTAACCATAACTGCAAGCTGATTTGTGAAGTTCAGAATATCCTTACTATTCGGTCCGAACTCAACTCTGAAGTCCTGCACGCTTTTCAGTATGCTCTTCTGCTGGCTCCGAGTTCTCCCGCCGGGCTTTTGTTTTCGCGGGGCCTGAACATGCCGCGGATTTTCTTCAGCCACGGCCACACCTTGATAATTTTGCGAGATATTTCCGAACATATTCCCCCCGACCTTTCCAGAGTGAAATTCTGTAATTTACAGAAGCCCCCTTATTAAGATTGTGTCCCCCTATCCGCGACTTATCGCGCACCGGCAGCCCCGGGCGGCTGGACAACTTCAAACTTCTCCATAGGTGTAAGCGTTTTCTCCATTTTCCCGGGATTAGTCGACCTTGCAATCGCTTCGTTTCTATCCAGAAAACCCTTAAAATACATATCAGTAATGCTGTTATCCATATTTTGCATACCCAGGCAGCGCGAAGTCTCAATTATATTAGGTATTTCATATATTCTGTTTTCGCGAATACAGTTTCTTACGGCCATAGTACACAACAAAATTTCCGTACACGGCACCATTCCCGGTTTATCTATTCGCTTAAAAAGTGTTTGCGAGACAACAGCCTGCAGTGTATTCGCCAGCATCGCCCGAATCTGGTCCTGCTGGTTAGCAGGATAAATATCTATAATACGCTCAATAGTCTGAGGAGCATTCATCGTATGCAGCGTGCTGAAGACAAGATGCCCCGTCTCGGCGGCAGTAATTGTCGAACCCGTGGTTTCGAGGTCCCGCATTTCACCAACCATAATGATATCGGGGTCCTGCCGTAACGCGTGCCTCAGGCCCGACGCAAAATCCGGACAGTCAAATCCGATTTCACGCTGTTCTATCATACTCACTTCGTTTTCCAACAAATACTCGATAGGGTCTTCCAGCGTAATTATACGTTTTTTATACTTTTTGTTTATCACTCCTATCATTCCAGCCAGCGTTGTACTTTTGCCGGAACCGGTATGGCCTGTGACTAACACCAATCCTCTCGGCAAATCAGTCAATCCCCTGGCTATCGGTGGCAGATTCAAATCATCTATCAAAGGAACCTGATTCGGAATCACCCTAAACGCAATTGCAATCGTATCGCGCTGGTAATGAGCGTTAACACGAAAACGATGGCCATCTTCTATGGTCGTGGAGAAATCAATGTCCCTGCGTTCTTCAAGTCTTTTGAACCTGTCCAGTCCAATCATATCGAGAACCATCTCCTTCGCATCTTCACTGCTGACTACGGGGAAATCCATCTCGACAAGCTCCGTATTTCTACGATATACAGGCGGCATCCCGACATTAATATGGACGTCGCTTGCCCAGTTCTCAATTCCTTTGGCCAATATAGTTTTCACATTTACCATATTAAAATTCCTTTTTTAAAAAATCATTTCTTTCCAAAGTAAATTGCGTCTGAGTTCACCTTTGCTGTATTCCGAGATTCTTAAACGCTCTTTATTTATTACGTTTCAAAAACCAGTTAATTACCCTCCACCTTTACTGCTGGACATCTTTTAGTGAAATATCCTTTTCACTCTGGTCGTACGTTTTAGTCACGCGCAGCACTTCTTCTATCGTTGTCAAACCCTCTTTTACTTTTTTTATCCCGTCATCAAACAAGGTCGGCTGCCTGCTCTCATAAAATACCCGGCGCATATTACCTACTGACGGGTCTTTGCTAATCATATCTCTGAACTGCTCATTAATAACCAACAGTTCGTAAATTCCCATCCGTCCAACGTAGCCCGAGTTCCTGCAATAATCACAACCGGCACCGTGAAAGAGCTGGTCTGGACCAACACCTGAGTTTTCCACATATCTACATATATTTTCCGGGACGCGGTAAATCTGTTTGCACTTCGGACAAATCCTCCTTACGAGTCGCTGAGCAAGCACAGCATTCAACGACGCCGCAATCAAATAGGCATCAATTCCTATATCGACCAATCTCGTAATACTGCTGGCCGCATCATTCGTGTGCAACGTTGAAAGCACCAAATGCCCTGTCAAGGCCGCACGCACGGCTATTTGAGCCGTCTCACTATCTCTAATTTCACCTACCATTATGACATCAGGGTCCTGACGCAACAAACTCCTAAGTGTCGAAGCAAAACCGAGACCGATTTTCTCATTCACCTGCACCTGGTTGCAAAATCCAAGCTCATACTCAACCGGGTCTTCAACTGTTGAGATGTTCAACTTATCACCGTTCATTTGACACAGAGCCGAATACAGTGTAGTACTTTTACCCGAACCCGTAGGACCTGTAACAAGCAAAATCCCGTTGGGCATCAATATTTGATTGCTAAAAACCTCCCTCACATCAGGCTCCATACCCAACTGTTCGAGGCCTCGCATAATCGATCTTCTGTCGAGGACGCGGATAACCACTTTTTCCCCGCGATTCGTCGGCAATACAGAAACACGCAAATCAACTCCTCTGCCGCCGACAATAACCGAAATTTTTCCATCCTGAGGCAGCCGTCTTTCAGAAATATCAAGATTAGACATAATTTTAATACGCGAAACAATCGCAGGATGCATCTTCAAAGGCGATTGCATTACTTCAAAAAGAACTCCATCTATACGATATCTTATTCTTGTAAATTTTTCTTTCGGTTCAATATGAATATCACTGGCGCCTTCATTTACCGCGTTGCTAATCAGATAATTAACGAACTTAATGACGGGTGACTGGCCCGCCATTTTTTCGAGGTCTTCGAAATCTCCCTCCTGGTCCTGAACAACCTCCACATCTGTCATATCACTAATGATATCGTCAAAATTATAATCGATTTTTCCCTCTTTGAACGAATCACACACCGCCTCAATAGCCTCGGAACTGCATACCACAACTTTCAGCGCCATTTGAGTCAGTCTTTTCACCTCTTCTATTACAAAGACATTCCCGGGCTCAGATGTCGCGACAACCAAAGTCTCCGTTTGTGTACCAAAATACCCCTCATTGCCTTGCGGCTGCCTTTCTATCGTAACCGGACAAATAGAGCTGTCCTTTATAAAATCAATGTCGAGTTTTTCAAAAGCTTCCTTGTCCACATCTTCCGGCTTTATGTCCCTGAACTCCAGACCGTAAAGCGATGCTTTCGCCTCCAGGACATCATTTGCACTAACCAGTCCTGTTTTCAGCAGCAACGTCACGGCATCAGGAACTGATTTAATCTCTGCGGAGGCAAACTCCTGCCGCAAACGACTGTGCGCATCAGGCGTAAGCTTACCCATATCCAGCAGGATATCAGTAATATCATACGCTTGCGAGCCCCCGGCTTCTTCAGGACAATAAAGATTACTTAGTCCGCGTATCGACTGATCCGGATTCCCGTTTTGCGACTGACTGCAAAGAGAAACTCCATTTTCGGAGTAGATTTCTCCTTCTACGGCTTCCATATCCAAACCGCCGCCACCAGAGGTCAAGTCCATTTCCTGTTCCGGTGAATTTTGCTCTCTTTCCGATGTAAAAGGTAGTTTCATTCTGTCAACTTCAATATTACTTCCACACCATTTGATGCAAGTAACACCGTACTATCACCAATCTGATGAACATTGAATCCTTTAATAGAATCTCCCTCGTAGAGAATCATATCGTTAATCATACAACATTTTCCTTCATCCGTAGTCATAATGCTGAAAAGTTGCATATCCTTTGTCTGCTGTCTAAGCCGCTCCTGCCTCATAATTTCAGCACTAACGCTTAAACTTCCATCTTCAGTATCGGACTTTTCATCCAGGTCGCCCAGAAATATCTCAAGTTTAAACGGATTCTTCACCAGTTCCGTGACATCAACCTGCTGCACGTCCGAAAACTCATAAAATTTCTTAACTATCTCACCCATCCTGTTAAACATTTCCGACCTGACGCCGACAATGCGTGTAATCGCTTTCTCAATCTGTGCCTCTTCGGAATTAACCTGCCCCAGTGAGGCCGTTGCTATCCCGGGCGAGCTCTTTTTTATCATAAACCAAAGACACAACATACCTATGACAAACAGACCGACAAGCAATATCGTGCTCCTTCGCACGTTTTTATTACGGGACGCCACGGTAAGATATTCCTGCTGCGGCCCCGAAACATTTTCCTGTTCTTCAGGTTGTTCCTGTTTTTGCCTCTCCTGGCGTATTACCGAAACGGGTTTTTGCACATCGTTTCGCCCGGTGTCACCGGTATTATCAGGGGATGTCCCTTCAACCGTGCGTGGACCAAGTGACTCCTGTCCTGATTGTTCCTCTGGTTCTTCTCGTATAAAAAACGGCATAGCTAACTCCATTAACTTAATATTCCCTGTCCCATTCGTAAGAAAGCAAATAGTTCAGGAAAATACTGTATTTTTAACTGGTTTTGTTCTGGAAGAATATGCTTACTACGAAGTCAACTGCTATTTGACCTTCGCTTTTATCCTGCTTCTTTAACTCAAGCTCACGCACTTTCATTATGCGCGGAAGTTTCTCAAGCTCTAAGAGAAACGAATAAAATGATTTAAAATTACCTTCCAATTTCATTTCCAGGGGCTGTTCGACGTACCCGCTGTTGTCTTTTTTCTTCAGCCTTCGAATCTTCTTGCACTTTATTCCCTGCTTTTCCCCAATTACAGTTATATCCTGAAGCACCTTGTCAATTTCAATTGTCGGCGGAAGCTTGCTTTCAAAAAACGCTATCGCCTCCTGTAATTGTTCAAGCTGTTTACTCAGGTCCTTTGCGGCAGCAGTGGCCTTTTCAAATTCGGCCAATTTTGCCAAATTTGTCTGAAGTCGAGATCTCTGCTCGGCCAAACGCCTGTTAGCCGGCTTAATCATATACTGGTACGCAGCAAATGCCACACCCAGCAGCAAAACAAAAAACACAGCTTTTCTTAAACCACTTGTCATAATTTTACCTCTTCACAAATGTTATTAATAAGAGGCCTGCGTAAAACAGGAACTCGATTCAATAATCAATGAAACGCCCTCTCATACTTTGCTTTGATTCCTTCGATATCTTCCTGGGTAAGATGAATGCCCCTCTTCAGCATGGCTGCCAGTTTGAACCGTCTGAACAAAACATCCTCGATTTCGTGCTCTTTCGATTCCACAAGTGCCACATTGCTTAGCAATCCATCGGAGGCAGATAATTGCTCAATATAAGCGGCGACCTGCAGGTCACTGGGGGCAATACCCACAATATCTATGTATGTCTCTAATAATCTCTCCTGTGACACCTCCACCTGAGCCACCGCCGTCTTTTCGGCCTGCGCCTGCTTGTACTTATTAGTCACCACAGGACGACTTCTCGGCGTCTTTGATTCTTTTTGAACAACGTTCAATTGCAGCAGTGACACTCCCTTCGGCAGGTTATTCGTCAATGATGCCAACAGAACACTTCTCGGCACTGGCTCAAGCAGCTCTGTAGTAGTAAGAGCAGTCTTTATCATCTCCTTACGCCTTCTCTGAAGATCTTCAAATTTCTCTATGGACTCTTTTGCCCGTGCCATTTTTGCATTTACCTGTTTTTCTTCTTCGCGGAGAGATCCCTGCCGTATCCTGATAGTCATAAACACGCCTCCAAGTGCAGCCATCACCATCATAAACAATACAAGATACATAAGGTTTGTTCTACGGCACTCGCCGCTTTGGATGTAATCTTCAGGCACAAAATTTATATTAAGCATTTTTACACCTGCCTCCTCTTATCAAGCCCTCCAGCTGGTTTTAAACCCGACGGTTGCTGGTGAGGCCCGAAATACACTTCTTTGCGTTTCGCATTCAATAAAATGAGATAGCGCTCCCGTCCTAAGATAAGCTAAGCCCGAAGGCAGTAGCCCAATTAACTTTACATTGTCTTCTATCTATTCCAAGCTCATAGAGATTCGCTGTATCCACCGCCGCCAGACAATCTCCTAACTGCGCCGGCATCTCCATTTGCTTCGCTATCGTCGTACATATTTCTCTATCAACACTTTGAACCGAAAGGAAAATCAAACGTTCTATTCGAGTTCCTTCGTGCATTGCGCTAAAACGTCTTCTGCACGCAGCCAATTCCAACACCAGTCTTGATATCATTCCATTAGAGCTGGTCTCCGAATTTGCTTCTCCGGATGGGCGGGTCCCATTAAGATGCTTCGTCCCTATGGATATCGAACGGGCAAAAAGCGGATTTTTATGACGGCAAATTACAACATTCGTGTTGCTCGCATCTACATCGAGCAACATCACAATCGCTTCGGCGTCAGACTTACGCCTGCCAAAGAACCTGGCATAGCTGTTCGTCATCGCTGTGGGCCAGACAGCAATAGACTTAATTTGCAGATTGGCCTCTTCATATATCGCCAGATGTCTGTCAATCTTCTTCCGCTCGGTAGCTATCACCAGAATATTATCCTCCTCCGCCGGGATGCACTTTATCATCGCATCATCAGGTTCAAACGGCAGTTTTTGCTTAACCTTTGAAAAGACAGCATCCTCCAGTTTATCTTTTTCCATTTTCGGCATTTTTATATGGTCAATAAACACCTCGCTCGGTGGTATTGCTGCTACTACATCCCTGCCCCGAAACTTGCCGTTTGTTATCAACTCACGTATGGTATCGATGGTCCATCTTTGCCAGCTGCTGCTGCCGGGTTCGATATTCTCCGGCCGCTTTTTACTGCCGCCCGCAATCAAATTTATACCTTTTCCATTGTCTTCAAGCTGAATTACCGTCAGTGCATCATCTCCCATATCTATGCCAATCGGGCACAATCTCGCAGACTTCCTGATATGGAAACCGGCACTTGATGACTCCGCTATATGTCGCAGAACAGGAACTTCAGAATACGCACGATTTTTCAGAAACTTAAGCATATCAATCCCACTCACAAAATTGACAGAGACTCCGTTTTTGCGAAAGACTACATTATGGAACACCTCTCCAAACAGCTACTAACCCCGATTTATAGACGTAGTGCTAACTAAAATATATAAAACAGACCAAACCAGAGCAAAAATATTAACACATCATTTCATAATTCGCCGCGCATCAAGCAAAATTTGATTTTACCTCCTATAAAACACACGATTTCAACCGCCCATCATGTGCAGATTCATAAGCAGTTATAATTTATAAATGAAATGGATTGCTTTTAAGCTCCAATGTGGCGAAAGAAGGTCTAAAAACAAATTCTTGCTGGAATTTCATTAAGGAAGATGAAACAAATTTTATAGGACGAGCTTATGCGGATGTTTTCATCTATTATAAAAAAACTCACTCTGCCTTAAGCTGACGTTCCATTAAATCAGCAATCGCTTTCTCCAGGGACTTGCCCTCAAATAGCACTTCATAAACAGCGCATGTAATCGGCATCTCAATATTACATTGCTTACCGAGAGCAACAACAGATTTACAGGTAGCAATACCCTCAATAACAGACTCGGTAGCTCTTTGGGCCTGTACCACGGTTTGACCTTTACCTATCCTTTCTCCGAACGAGCGGTTTCTGCCCCTCGGAGAAATACAGGTTGTCACCAAGTCGCCCAGCCCTGTCAAACCCGCAAACGTCTGCGGTCTTGCCCCGCAGGCAATTCCCAAACGAGTTATCTCCGCAAGTCCCCTGCTCAACAGGGCCGCTTTTGCGTTGTCACCGGCGCCCATCCCGTCTATAACACCTGCGGCGATAGCGATTATGTTCTTCATTGCACCGGCCAACTCAACACCGACGACATCGGTGTTGGTATAAATACGCAGCCACCGGGCTGAAAAGGTATATTGAACCTTTCTTGCTAACTCCTCATCATTGCAGGCGACCGCAGCCGTCGCCGGAAGTTTTTGGGCCAGTTCATCAGAGATGGTAGGGCCGCTCAGGACAACACACTGAACTTCCTCACCAAGGACATCGGCGAGAATCTGGCTCGGACGAAGTAATGTATCATTCTCAATCCCCTTTGTAACCGAGACAACAGGGATATCTTTCGGGAAGTAATTTTTCAGTCTGCCCCAAACTTCCCGCATAAACTGACACGGCACAGCCGATACAATCAAATCGGCACCGGCCATTATGCGACTGTCATCGGCTTCAAACACCAAAGTCTCAGGTAATTTGTAACCAGGCAGAAAATTTTTGTTTTCACGATATGATTCTATCCGCTTTAGCTGCTCGTGGTCATAACCCCATATCCGCACCGGTATGTTTTTTTCGCAAAGTAGCATACCTAAAACAGTGCCCATTGCACCATCACCGATTATGGAAATACTCTTAAACATAGAGGAAATTATACTGCATCTCTTCAGAATTGCAATGTAGTGTTAGCCATCCCTGCACAAGCAGGAATCCACTGAACCGGCAAGGATGGTGGAAACTCCCTGCTACTTCCAATAAGTCTCCGGCTGCTGCCTTACTCTTTGCACCCAGTACCTGCCGTTCTTCCTGAACGCTACTTTGTCTTTAAAAATCTTGACGACCGTAACGCCGCGAATCTTGTCCCCTTCGTGTACTATTTTGCGGTCAACGGCAACAGATGGTTTGTCTGCGGAATAGAGGATGCCGGTCACCATTCCGTAAGTTACCTCAGGTTTAGGTCTTATCACATCTTCTTTCATCCGCTTTTCAAGCTGTGATAATCCAATAGTTAATGCATACTGCTTTCGCTGTTCAAGTTTTACGGTCTCCCACTCCAGCTTTGCTAATATGTCGCTTTTCCTTTCGGCTATCCGGCTTTGTGCCACGGCAAACTGCTTGGACGAGTTTTCGATTCCGCCATTATACGATTCGAAGTCATCTCTAAGTTTCAGCATTCTCTCGGTCTTATCTGCAAGATACCACGGCGACCGGTAACCGTAGTTGTCTATGTGCAACACCCATTTAGCCGCTTCAGATTGGTCGGCTATACTGGCATAGACCGCCTTGTCAACCACTTCGAGCATTCTAATCTCCGATTGCGCGCGCTGTTCCAGTTCGACAAGCTGGCCTGCGTAATAGTTCTCTATGTCACTGCGCAGCCGTGAAATATATTTTTCTACCTCCTCAAACTGCTGCTGGTTTTGTTCGCTTCGGTTTTCTGCCGCCTGACAGGGAACTAATAGAAACAGGCAGCCCAGTATTACAATTAGGATTTTCATTTTGGCCTCCTTCCAGGAAATTGCTGTTGTTCCCTGTATTATATAGTTTACAAGACAGCAAATCAAGAAAAATAGCGCCGATTAGTGCGATTCAGAACCGAACCGCCAGTCAACATAATCAGCTCTGGAGGACTTCAAGGTTTTCCGGATGGAGTCTTTGCAGACCGGCTAACTGGTTTCGACCGAGTCGGGCGTCAATTAAAACGGAACTGTCAATATATTGCTCTTTAAGAATCGTCCCGTGCGCCCTCAAAAAACTTTGTACCTTGCCGTTCGCCTGGCTGCTGCGAACCTGCAGTAAAATTTCATCACCTCTATATTTTGACGAGACAGCTTCGCTGAGCTCTTCCAGAGCAAAACCCGTTCTGGCTGATATGCAAACCGCATCAGGAAAGAGCGTCTGCAGCGTTTCAAGGTCGCTGATTTTTCTGACGGCGTCAACCTTATTGAGAACCTTCAAAATCGGTTTGTTCCCGCAGCCGATTTCGTCTAAAACCCTGTCCACAGATTTAATCTGCCCGAGCGCATCGGGATTGGCTGCATCGATGATATGAACAAGCAGGTCCGCATTGACCGCCTCTTCGAGTGTGGCCTTGAATGACGCGACCAATTGATGAGGCAGATTCTTCACAAAACCTACCGTATCACTTACAAGAACTTCTACTCCTTTGGTTGGTATCCATTTTCTTGTTCTCGTATCAAGTGTCGCAAATAACCGGTCCTCGACAAAAACACCGGCGCTGGTAAGTGTGTTTAAGAGCGTGCTCTTGCCGGCATTGGTATATCCGACGATACAAATTTTGAACATTCCCCTTCGAGCGTCAATCTCACGAATCCTACGCCGGTCGATATCTGTAAGCTCTTGTTTTAGGTCCACGATTCGTTTGGAAACGAGACGCCGGTCGATTTCCAGCTGCTGTTCGCCCGGCCCTCTCGTACCTATACCGCCGACCGCGCCTGCCGCTGTCGCTCCTCCTGCACCAGCCACACTATCGAGGTGTGACCACATCCTTGTCAAACGCGGATACGTATATTCAAGCTGGGCCAGCTCCACCTGCAGCTTGGCTTGTTTCGTTCTGGCTCTGGTGGCGAATATGTCTAGAATCAGCTCGCTGCGGTCGAGGACTTTTATGTGGATAATATCTTCGAGCTCCCTAATCTGGGCAGGTGAAAGGTCGTTATCGAAAATAACAACATCGGCTTTGAACCGCTTGACCCGCGCGGCAAGCTGGTCGGCCTTGCCTTTACCTATGTATGTAGTTGGATTGATTGTCCGGATTTTCTGCTGAAATCTGTCCACGACAACCGCCCCGGCGCTCTCCGCAAGAGCTGTAAGTTCAATTAAGTCATCTCCATTACTGTGAGTATGTAGGACAGCGGCCACCAAAATGGCCCGCTCTTTCCTGACTCTCAGCGTCTGGCGCAATTTTTCCAATTAAAAAATGTCTCCAAAACCACCTGTTTTACGCCATTTTAGCATATTTGTTCACTTTACTCAATAAAATCACGATTCTCGGCAGATTCATGCATTTTTTGAGCTAAAAACCGCATTCTGGGTCAAAAAAGGCTGTTTTTGCTTAAAAAACCATCGGCAAAAATTTTTTGACTTGATAAAATATAAAATCCAACTTAGAATAACGGTTCTGGCTATTTTTGACGAATTAATAATATGATGCTTTTTCACGTTGTTTGTGATTTTTAGGGATTGAAAGGGCCCTTTTTTTTATGCTGAAAGTTAAATCACGTACAGGCGAATCAGTACAGCAAATGATGAGACGTTTTAAGAAACTGTGCGAAAAAGAGGGTTTAATCAGGGATATGAAGCGCAATGCCTACTACGAGAAACCCTCGGAAAAGAATCGCCGCCGTATGCGAAGGGCTCAGCGGGTTGCAAGCTACAACTATTAACACAAATCCTTCACACAAATTCCAATCACAATAATTAGCTCTATACGCCTACTCAGTTGTTATTTCTGTACCGGCCAGAATACCCAATCGCCTTCGTCGGCGTATTTTATGACTCTACCTCCACCATCCCTGGCAACTTCTCCGCCATCATCTTCGAAATTGCTTCCGATGCCGTAAAGCATAAAACCACCATATTCTCTTTTATAAACCAGCGGCCTATCACTCCACGGGTCCATCGGTACATTCTTCAAATACCCCGCCACAACTAAATCATCCAGTTTTTCCGGATAGTCACCTGTATCTTGTTCGTATCTCAATAATGCGATTATAGTCAAAGCCGATTCAACATATACAGGGAGTCTATGGCTCACCTCATTTATCTTCCCCAGGGCGGGCATTAACATAAACACAGGCCAGTATCGTGCACGTTTAATAGACGACCATTTACTCAGACCCATATCAAAATCAATATTTTCTTCATGCAATTGCCGGGGTGTTCTGTTTGCCCATTCCTGAGCAATATCATACAATTTGTCGAATTCCCGTCTCATATCGTATCTGTTTGCACTTGCAATTGACATCGCGAGGTATAATCCAAATTCAAGTTTCTTCCCGACTTCATCGTTCTTGCCAGAATCTCCATCGATCGAATCTATGAATTCCTGCACCTCATCGGGAATCATATGACCGGAACCTCGTCCATCATCGGTATAGCATCTCTGGATACAATCCAGCATAAGAAATCGTTCGACCTCATAACTGATAGTGAAAATATCCTCGGCCTTCAATTCTTCAAGCTGACTCTGAAGGTCTTTCAGCAATTGATTATCCACCTCCTGATTGTCCAGTATCAAAAGAATACCCCCTATCGAATTGGACTGGATGGCCATTCCTACCAATTGCTCAATTAGTGTGCGCGGCCCTTTAAGATGCCTTCCCGCCTGATAGCAAACCAGTAAATCTTCGAAGGCCTCTTTAATATTTCCATCGTATGCCCTCAGCTTTGCCTGCCAGGCCATCACATTCACAATCTTTCTTAAAGATGCCAACCCCGGCATAAGAAGGTTCATCATAATATCATCTTTAGCTTTCCGCTCCCACCAGCAATATGGCTTTTCGGAGGCCCGTATAAAAAAATCGACAGCCTCAGCGTTATCAGAGACCCACTGCTTCACCAAAGTAAGTTCTTCTTCAGTCAGCCCAGCAGTCCAATCTTTATCCTTTATGACATCGAGCAGATTTTTATCTGTTCCAGTTTCATCTTTAATCAAAGGCGGCTCTTTGTAAACATCGATGGCCTTTTGATAAATCGGAGCCGCGTTCAAGCTCTCATCAGCAACCGGTCGAACGAGTCGGTTTGCCTCCTCAACATAATTAATACTGATGTTAGGTTTTCCGAGCGAGATATAAACGCAATAGAGAATGAAACACAATATCAAAACGCCAACGGTCTGGAATGTCCTTGCGACAACGGTCCGCCATAGCAACCGACAGCGTTTTTTAGCTCTGCGCAGTAACGTCCCGAGCAGCTTCGCATCGCCGAAATCCTCAATTAACCGCTGGGATTTCCGCTCTTTTTCCTCATCTGTTTTGCAGTCTCGCAACTCGTCTTCAAAATGCGCCGCCAGCTCGGTCTGAACATCCCGTCGAACTTTCCTGCGATACCCCATCTTCCTTATAACGAGCTTTATATACTCCGCAGCACAGGCGGGAAGATTCTGTAAATCGTTTTCTTCGCATCTCTTCGCCATTGTGAACCTCTCGACAGAAAATTCAAAAACGGCAGTTTAAACTTTCAGGCCGGCACAAGTGTTCCCCCGAAAACCAAATCTAAACCGGCAGTTAGCTCCTTGAGTTGTTTTCTCTGTTGTGCAAGCTGTGCCCTGCCTTTGCTGGTGATGGTGTAATACCGTCTCTTCCGGGCAGACCTTGTCCTTTCCCACCTGCCCCTGATAAGTCTTTTCGCTTCGAGATTGTAAAGCAGCGGGTACAAAGTGCCTTTGCCGAGTTTCAGGATTTCGCCGCTCCGCCTCTCGATTGCCTGGCCCAATTCGTAACCGTACATCGGCCCGCGGGAGAGAATCTTCAAAACAACGGCGGGAGCTACTCCTTTTAACAACTGGGTTTCAAATTTCATTCTCAGACTCCTTTCTTTTGTCAAGATATCTTATAGATTCATATTTAGCTGTACTTATTATGTTATACAAACTATGTAATGTCAAATGAAAATTTCAAAACTAAAAGAAATCTTTTTTTGAATCCGAAGATAGTTGCCGCCCATCCCGGAATTACCTGCAAAAACGCGTTTTTTACCTAAAATGTGTTAAATATTGGTCACTGAACGAGTTTCCCACTGTTGCCAGCGTGTTACCACAGACAATTTGCTGCTTGAGGGTCAATGCCGGTTACCTTCATGCAGTCGATGTTGGCTGGACTGCTGCTGGTAGAACGATGGTATCGGGAATTATGGTCCTTGTAGCCAGTTCGCTGCCAGAAGAGCAAATTCATAGAAATTGACATTACCATCGCCGTCATAATCTGCGTCGTCGATATCAGTAGTGTCGAGCCAATAATCAGTAAACGTCTCAAGGTCATTTCCGTCTACCACACCGTTTATGTCGAAGTCGCCATAGACGGTGAAAAGCCAGTGCGGCGGGTAAGGAGTCCCAGCACCTGCGTATGCCTGGACAAGAGCGGGTACATCCGCGCCATCATCCATTGTGTATGAATACGGAGGCGTAAAAATAGTAGAGTATTCGTTTGTGGCCCAGTTTGGCTCCGAGCAGCTATAAAATACGTTGCCGGTATTCCAGCCTATGTGACCTAGTGGATAGGTTGGGTAATCGCTATAGTAATCCCTCCAAGGATTGGGTACATCATTGAAATAGTTGTTCTCGACTCGAATACGGGCTCCGCAACCTACACCAATACAGTAACCACCGGACATAAGATTGCTGTAGTAATTATTATAGACGTGCACTTGGCCGTAACGTACGCGAGGCATTCTTTCTTTGCACATAGTTGTCCACCAGTTATGGTGAAAAGTGATGCGGAGATTATTCGCATCGTCGGTATGTGAATTACTGCTTCCAACGAGACATGCGAGGTTATGACCGGTGTCAGAAGTATAGTAGAATTTGCACCATGAGACGGTAACATAATCGGAATTATTGGTTATGTCCAGCAAACCATCAAGACAGTGGTAAATGGTACACTTGGTAATAAGGGCATTGTTAACATCATGCTTTAAGCTGGCGCCGTCTTTCTCGCCAGTGGTATAGGGATTGGTGATGTTCAATCTCTCAAGAATTATATTCTCATCACGATTATTAAAGCCGACATTTCCTATGAGTGTTGCGTTTGTACCTAGGCCACTGATGGTCTTGTTCGAGTGAATATCAAAGCCATCACCACCGATGTCGATAGCGCCTGAAACCTGGATGATATAGGGTGTGTCATCAATTTCGGCATAGTATTCGAGGTCTGTGAAGTTATCAACGGTAACAACAATGCCGCCGGCACCACCTGTTGTATCACCGTTCATGCTGGCCCAGCCGTCTGCAGCAAAGACATTAGAGGCGAGGGAGAACAGCAAAACTACAACGAGCCCCACCCGGAAAAATGCCCTTTTCACCTTGATACCTCCGAGAAATTAACAAGCTTATAGACATCCATATGATTATACCGAAAATCTCGGTTAAAAAACAGGGACAAAGCAATCCTTTATGATTATTTTGTGCAATTTCACACCTTTTTTCTCATAAAAAAAGATTTTTGAAGTTTGTGCGGAGAATTGCAGGGAAGCGACTACACAAAATTGCTTGTAAAGGCACATTTTTTACCTAAAATGGTATGAACATTGGTCAATGAACATGTTTTTTAACTCGACCATATAAAAAGATAAAAAGCATATGGCCTGAAAATTCGGAGCAGTGGCAGAGTGGTTGATCGCGACGGTCTTGAAAACCGTTTTACCCGTTCGGGTAACGGGGGTTCGAATCCCTCCTGCTCCG
>CAZDQP010000038.1:0-19778 GCA_964507485.1 uncultured Pirellulales bacterium
ATCAAACCCTGTTTGTGATAGGAGTCTTTTAATTCCGCCCAGCGTGAACGCCCAAGGTTCCTTAAAGAGACGGATATTAATTTTAGTCAGGACCTCGGCCATTCGATGGGAGAGAAAACCCCGCCAATTGAACAAATGCACCCAAATATAAACAACGGCACCCGGTTTAAGGACTCGAAATACCTCGCAAAGTACCTTTTCTGGATCGTCGACATGGTCTAGCGTATTCCGGATAACAACAATGTCAAAGTAATCATCCTCGTACGGCAAATCTTCGGCATAACCCGCCACAAAATTCACACTCTTATCTTGAAAATCACGAAACTTTTCCTTGTACTCATTAGCTAATGGGTCAATCGCATGCCTCTCTTTTGCAGGCCAGAAATCAATCACACCTAATGGCCCTGACCCTACTGACAGGATTTTGCTTTCGGGAGTTGGTTTCTTGCGAATCGCTCGATGAATCACACCACTGATGTATGATACCTCGGCTTCCAACCACACTGCCCACTCAGCCTTTCTCGTAACCATATCATCGTAACTATTTTCCCAAAAACTTAATTCGTCACGCAACTTGTCGATACTGCCAACCATAAGAAAATTCCTTTTCTAATCGAAAAATTGTTTACAGATTTATCGAAAACCTTCTCCTCCCATTTAAAAACGCAATACTACGTTTTCTGACTATTTGCCTCGTTAGAATAAATAACTTGAACCAAAATCGCCGCAATTTTTTCGGAGCTTCGCCCATCGCCGTAGAGCCCTATTGCACCGACCGTCGATTCCTCATCTACTTTCTCTTCAGCTTTGATCACCGCGGTAAGTATTGTGCTAGAGTCCGTACCAGCTACCTGATTGCCACCTACACGAACGAGCTCAATCCATTCTGTTTCGTCGCGTAAGGTGATGCAGGGCACATTAAACCAATAGGCCTCTTTTTGGACACCTCCAGAGTCAGTCAGGACAATACGTGCATTTTTTTCGAGCATCAACATGTCAAGATATGTAACTGGATCAATGACCCGTACATTTCTGTTAATATTAGTCAACTTCTTACCCAATATCCCGCGGGTTCTGGGGTGCATCGGCAGGACAATGGGGTAATCGATTTGACCAAATGCTGACAGGATGCTGTTCATTCGCATGGGGTCGTCGGTATTTTCTGCGCGGTGAATCGTAGCAAGATAGAATGATTTCCTTGTCAATTCTAATCGCCGCATTATGGTGCTCGACTGCTCTGCCAGATTAGCATTGAATAACACCGAGTCGTACATCACGTCCCCAACCTGATGAACTCCATTGACGATGCCCTCCTTGGTGAGATTTTGCATAGCCGTGTCAGTGGGACAAAACAGAAGGGTCGAAAGATGATCTGCAACAAGCCGGTTTATTTCTTCCGGCATACTACGGTTGAAGCTACGCAGGCCTGCCTCTATGTGCGCAACTGGAATATGCAGTTTCACAGAGGCCAGCGCTGCCGCTAATGTTGAATTTGTATCGCCGTAAATCAGCACCAAATCCGGCTTATCATCCATTAAAAAGCTTTCGATTCGCTCAAGCATAAGACCTGTCTGCTGACCATGGGGACCAGACCCAACCTCAAGGTTAATTACCGGCGGCGCAATCTTTAATTCATCGAAAAAAACCTTCGACATATTCTCATCGTAGTGCTGGCCGGTGTGAACAATCTTTTCACTAATTGTGCAGGAGGACGACTTTTTGTTGTGCTCGATAATCGCTCGGCTGACAGTCGCGGCCTTTATAAACTGAGGGCGAGCCCCAACTATAGTAACGATTTTAACAACTCTGCTCACAATATCTACTCTCTCGCCTCCTCGCTTGTCGAAGGCAAGTTCTCGACCCTACTTGAGATAACTCTTGCCGGGTTCCCTGCAGCGATTGACCAGGGAGGAATGGCTTTGGTAACCACAGACCCGCTACCTATAACACACCCTTCGCCGATATCAGCCATTACAACGACATTTGCACCCAACCAACAATCCCGTCCAATGGTCACTCTTTGTAACTGCCCAGACTGCAACCGGATTGGAATGTCTGTTCGCTCTATACCATGCATGCGACCTCCACTGAGCAAACAGCAATATGGCCCAATTATCGTATCGCTTCCTATATCAACCAACCCAACGCAGGTTCCATAACCAACCCTGACATTATCGCCGACGCTAACATCACGATACGAAAAATTGCACCCAAATACGAAATACACCGATTTACCAACAGACCTTAGAGTTCTGCGGTAGAAAAATTGACGAATCATCCCTCCAAACAAATATATATGTCCAACAATGACACTTACTGTCCAAAAGCTTAAAATTTTAGCTAAAAACGCAAAGAGCCGGCCAAAAACGACTCCAATTGGTAACCCTATCGCACTTACAAAGCGTTTCACTGGTTTGTTTCCTTGATATCAGTGGTTGATGAGCGTTCAAAGTCACGTATTGAAACAATTTCAGCAGGCACTCCGGCAATGACCGAGCCGCCTGGGAAATTTTTCGTAACCACAGCTCCAGCTCCTACAATAACATCATCACCCAACTGGACTCCGGGCAATATGACAGTATTAACACCAAGCCAGCATCTCTTGCCAATAGTTATCGGTTCCGCTTTCACCCACTTGAAAAAATCATCGGGGTCGTGATTTGCTGATATAATCTTTACGCCTGGGCCAAAAATCGTATCATCGCCGATAATAACACCATTTCCTCCCTGTATATAGCACCCCGGACTGACAGCAAAGGATTTCCATACATTTCGCCCAATAGATATCTCGCCCCAAGCACTTGACGTAAAATGAACCATCCAAGGCACACTTGCGTTTACCCGTAGAATACGCTGCACAAATATATTTATCAGCCACAAACCCGGTGGAACGGGCGACGTCATTTTACTAAAAATCCGCCTGGGCCACACCCAAGGCCTAAATCTCCCCCTCACTGGTTTGACAGAGGTACATTTTTTATTTTGCATTGTTCTTTGGCCCTAAACTACGGAGTTTTATTGTCTGGAAATAATCATTAGTAGGTCTATAGTCAAGTTTAGTTCAAACAAATTACGGTCTCAGTGCAAAATCGAAAACCCTCAAATATGCGATAATTTATTTTTTATGATATCAGCGATTCTGGAATATCTCACTATATTCAACTTGTGATAGCAAACTCCAAGAATTAACAAGAATATCACAAATGTAAGTACAAGTCTTAAAATATCGTTTTTCGGCAACACATGAGAAAACACCATAATTGCTACAATAATAAATGTAGGTGGTAAAACCGCAGCGAACAATCGCGCTATATCTTTCCAAGGTAGAATACTTCTTCCAACAACTCCAAAATATTTCTTAATTATAATGCTGTAAAATAATGCAAGGCCAACCGCTGATAAAGCAGTTGCCCAGGCAGCACCAGTAGGACCTAAAAGGTAAACGAAGAAAACTGAAAACAGAGCGTTTACTACCAAATTCAATGTGGAACCGAGCATTATTGTTCTAGTATGATTCGTGGCCATAAGTACCGCTCCAAAAGTTGTAGCCCTAATAGGAAGTATCATGGCATACACTCTGAATGGATATGCGCTATCTCCATATTTTGTTGAAAAAAGCGTCCGCATTATCTCAGGAGCCATCACGAGTATGAAACCCATTACGGGAAGAAAAATTGCAAGACATCGTACCATAGCTCTATGCCACAGAGCCAATATCCCCTGATGTTCCGATGCACGATGCATTTTGACAAAGTCTGGAATGAGGACGGATGTAACGGAACCAGTTATGACTGCGATTAAGGGTATTTCAAAGGCCCCATTAACATAAACAGCAAATTGCTCAGGTGAACACATCGACGAGACAATTACTTTGTCCAAAGCAAGTGAGATTGCCCCCAACATTCCTGCTAACCCAAGAGGAACAGCGTATTTAAGTTGCGACCACATACCATAATAACTTGGGTGGTACAAGCCTGAGTTGCACGAAGCGAACATTAATTTCAATGCGGGCAGAAGAACGATTCCGGCTCCGACGACGGTGCCGATAATCGTTGCAGTAGGAGTTCGCCACAGTATAGCCAGGATTAGTACCATCGTAAGCATAAGCAAACGGCTTAAGAAATTAAAAACCGCAACCTGTTTCGCCTTATCCCGAGCCATCATACAGGCATCAAATGCTAAAACCGGCATCATAAACAGTGGATAGGGCGCCAGAATCCGCAGAGTCTTCGCTAAGTCAGGATTGTTGAAACGCCAGGCTAATAGCCGGTTACCACCGAAAAAAAGAAAAACAGAGAAGAGCCCTGCCATAAAACTTAGCAATAGCAAATTCTCCACCACGATTGCACGAGGTCGGTCTTTCTCACCGGGCAGAAAATAGTAAAGTGCCTGAGGTAAACCAAGTGTAAGAAGCGGCATAACAAATACATATGCAAGTAGCGTTTGTCGATACGTAGCATAATCGTATTTGTTCAACACTCGTGCAAGAACGACGTAACTAATCAAACTTGCACAAGTTGTTAGAAATTTACCTGATGCAAGAATACCCGCTTTAAAGGCTCTGCTATGTGGCATGTGAATGTTTTTAGGTTTTTGCTGTCAGTGTCCGACCTTCACGTAGTAAGCTTTATCCTAAATATTAGTGGTTGTAAAAAGATAATATGGTATTTACCACATAATCTTTCATTTCATCAGTCAACTCTGGATAAATTGGAATTGCTATTACTTCTTTTGCTGCCTCCTCGGCCTGTGGGAAAGCACCTTCTTTGCAGCCCAAATAACTGAAGCATTCCTGCAGGTGCGCAGGAACCGGATAATATATTTCACAACCAATTTCATTCTCTCGAAGATGTGCCAACAGATCATCACGCTTCGGCACACGGATGCAGTACTGATTATAAATAGTCACACAATCAGGACTGACATAAGGCGTCTTTACTACTGTCCCATCAAATTTCTCATCGTAGTACGCCGCATTGCGCCGCCTCGCCTCTGACCAGTCATTCAAATGCGGCAGCTTGACCAGAAGCGCCGCTGCCTGTATCGGGTCGAGACGGAAATTGCCCCCGATATGTTTATGATAATATTTGGGCTTGCTGCCGTGATTGCGCATAATGAATAAACGGTTGTAAAGCTGTTCATCATTAGTAACAATCATACCTCCATCTCCAATACCACCAAGGTTCTTGCTCGGGAAAAAACTAAAACAGCCGGTAGTACCTATGCTGCCGGCCTTTTTACCTTTATAGGTGCTCGTAATCGACTGGGCAGCATCCTCAATAACTGCCAGGTTATGTTTCCTGGCAGTATCCATAATCGGATCCATATCCGCCATTTGCCCGAATAAATGGACAGGCATAATTGCCTTGGTCTTATCCGTAACGGCCGAAGAAATAAGCTCGGCGTCAATATTAAAAGTCTGCGGGTCGATATCCACGAATATCGGTTTTGCACCAGTGCGCACGATACAACCGACAGTCGAAAAAAATGTAAAAGGTGTTGTAATAACTTCATCACCACTGCCGATTTCCAGACTCATTAGACTGTTTAAAATAGCATCTGTGCCGCTGGATGCCCCCACCGCAAATTTGCAATCACTTATAGCTGCTATTTTCTCTTCTAGTTCGGTGACTTTCGGACCGCCGATACAGCGCTGTGATTCGAGCACTTCCGAAATAGCCGCCATGATTTCATCTTTGATTGTTGCGTATTGTGCCTTCAAATCCAAAAGTGGTACATTCATCGTATAGTCTCCTGTTAATTAGATTTCTTAAAATCATCGTATGGTATTTTCCCAACAGCTTTTTCCGGCGGCAGAGGTGACTCCTCATCTAAATCCAAACACCTGACTACGCCCGATTCAACTTCTTTATAACGATAACCGCTCTCCGGACAAACCATAATGCCGTCCGAATCCGGTTTTGGCAAACGGATTCCATGCCGGCTCATCCATCCCTTCTGTCTGGCTGGATTACCCATCATCAACGCATAATCCGGGACATTCTTGGCCACCACGGCGCCGGCGGCTATAAAACTATAACGGCCAAGCTCGATTCCACAAACGATAGTCGCATTAGCCCCGACAGTCGTTCCACGACGAAAGATTGTCTTTTCATAAATGCTGTGCCGAACAACTTGTGAACGTGGATTGGTAACGTTAGTCAGAACACACGATGGTCCAAGGAAAACGTCGTCCTCGATAACAGCCCCTGCATATATCGAAACGTTATTCTGAACCTTTACATTACTGCCGATGACAACTCCACTGGCAACATTAACATTCTGACCAAATATACACCCTTCACCAATCTTGACGTCTTTCATTACGTGTGAAAAATGCCAAATCTTTGTCCCTTTGCCGATTTCGCAGGGTTCATCGACATAGGCTGACTCGTGAACGAAATAATCTTCTTTCTTACTCATTAAAAACTCTCCGGATTAATGGGCTCGCCGTTACTTTTTAACGACTTTTGCCCCGCCTCTAATACTCGAACCACCCTCAGTCCTTCTATACCATCACTGCGTACCGGCGTCCCGTCAAGAACACAGTCTATGAAATGCTTACATTCCAAACCAAGCGGCTCACCACTTGGCACCTTCGGAATCACTATGTCACCGAACCTAAGTGATATTATTTCCGCATATGATGTAGTTATATCGTGTTTTATTGCAGCACCTTTGTCATACATTCTGATTTTCTCTGTTGCCTCCATATCATCAAAAGTCACCATCTTCTCAGAGCCGACAACCGTCATCTTTCTGATTTTGTGGGGGTCGAGCCAGCTACAGTGGACGTTTGCCATTTTACCGTCTGCAAACTTAATTGTGGCAAAAACCACATCTTCAATATCTTTTTGTAGATAACATTGCCCGTGCGCCGTCACGGATACCGGCTCAGAGCCAAGTAAATAGCATATAACTGAAATATCATGTGGAGCCAGCGACCACCACGCATTCTCATTCTGACGGACAATACCCAAATTCACTCGCTGGGTATACATATAATAGGGCTGACCAAACTGACCTTTGTCTATCATTTCCTTGAGATAATTGACCGCAGGATGATATTCCAGCAGGTGACCAACCATCAATTTCAGCTTCTTGTCCTTTGCCAGTTCAACCAATATCTTTGCATCAGTAGCCTTTAAGGTCAATGGCTTCTCAACATAGGTATGTTTACCGGCATCTAAAGATTTTTGCGCAATCTCAAAGTGCGTAGGTACTTCAGTCGCAATCACTACTGCATCAACTTCAGTATTGTTCAAAACCTCTTCCAGTTCACGTGTTGCTGTAATAAATGGAAAATTCCTTTTCTGAATCGATAACAAACGTTCGTCAAGGTCACAAACATATTTCAGTTTGCACCTTTTCGCCGTGGCAAAATTACGGACCAAGTTTTTACCCCAATATCCGGCACCCACAACTGCAACATTTAAAACATCTTCACTCATTCCTTTGTCTCCTCTGAAAATGAAAAAAACACGTCGGCAAAGCTTGACTGATTAACAGCTTTACCTATAATACATATTCATCTAATAATTTTAGACGGAAGCTCATATGACACAGACACAATCCGAAAATCAAAATTTCTCAACCGGTCTGAATCCTAAGCAAACCCAGCCTTCCACCAGCAAAAAACAATCTCGAATGCTATGGATAATTATTCTGATTTTTATTCTATTTATAGCAATTGTTTTCTTAACCGAACGTAAAGAGCCTATTGCTTGGGTCGAAGATTATAACACTGGTATCAAGTTAGCAAAACAACAAAACAAACCTGCCTTAATTTGTTTTTTTAAACAGGGCACACGATTCAGCTCGGATATGTGGCAAGGCGTTTATAACAGGCCCGACGTTAAAAAATATGTCGAGACCTATTTTGTTCCAATTCTGATCGACGTTGACAAACAACCCGACATTGCCAAACGCTACAATATTACTTATTACCCTACTCATTATGTTGAATACCCCAACTCCAACCAAACCGATGGCCCTTTTCAGGGTTCGCACCGTTTATTCGAGTTTATCAAAAATGCCCGAAATTTCACCACTAAAAACAACTCTCCGCAATAAAAAACGATAGTTTTATACATTTCGCTACTAAACCCTCATGGTCGGTTTTCTATATACCATTTAATAGTTTCCCTAAGTCCATCTTCAAAGGTGGTTTTGGCTTCGAAACCAAAACATTCTTTGGCTCTTGAAACATCTAAACGTCGCCTCGGCTGACCATCTGGCTTAGATTTGTCCCAGTGAATCTCGCCCTTAAATCCCGTCATCTCCGCGATTTTTCTCACCAGTTCCTTAATTGTTATTTCAAATCCAGCCCCGATATTAACCGGCTCAGTTCCATTATAATGCTCTGTCGCCAATAGTATCCCCTCAGCAGCGTCAGCAGCATAAATAAACTCGCGCGAAGGCGTCCCTGTCCCCCAGCAGTCAATATGGTCGGCGCCCGATTCGACTGCATCGACACATTTCTTGATTATCGCAGGTATAACGTGACTGCTTTTAGGATCGAAGTTGTCCCCGGGGCCGTAAAGATTTACAGGCAGCAAAAATATCGAATTAAAACCATACTCGGCACGATACGCCTGCGACTGAACCAGCAGCATCTTCTTGGCAAGCCCGTAAGGAGCATTCGTTTCCTCCGGATAACCGTTCCACAAATCCTTCTCCTTAAACGGCACAGGTGTAAACTTCGGATACGCGCAAATCGTACCGATTGCCACAAATTTTTCAATGTTACGAATCCGTCCTTGTTCTATTAGCTGCACCCCCATCATCAGGTTCTTGTAGAAAAACTCGCCTGGATGTTCACGGTTGGCCCCAATACCGCCGACGACTGCCGCAAGATGGATAACAATGTCAGGCTTCATATCGTCGTACATCCGAACGATGTCACCCATGTTAACCAAGTTATAGTCTTCAATTTTCGGCACTAAAATACTCTTACAGCCTCGCTGCTGCAGTCCTTTGATAACATATCTGCCGAGGAAACCTGCCCCGCCTGTAACAACAACTCGTTTGTCTACGAAAAAACCGCTCATTATTATTTTTTACCGTGGTCCTTCAAAATTTTCTCGTGTTCGGCAAGCTTCATATCAGCATCGGTCATCATTTTCGCAAGCTCTTTGAACGTCACCTTTGGCTTCCACTTTAGAATCTTTCTGGCTTTACTTGAATCGCCCAACAAAAAATCGACTTCTGTAGGCCTGTAATATCGCGGGTCAATCTCAACATGCTTCTGCCAGTCCAGGTCAAGGCAGCCGAATACTTCATCTAAAAACTCTTTAACGGAATGTGTTTCACCCGTAGCGATAACGTAATCATCGGGCTTGTCCTGCTGCAGCATCAGCCACATAGTCTCGACGTAATCGCCTGCAAATCCCCAGTCACGCTTTGCGTCCAGATTGCCCAAATACAGCTTGTCTTGTAATCCCAGCTTGATTCGCGTCGCCGCTCGCGTGATTTTTCTTGTAACAAACGTTTCGCCGCGCCTCGGCGATTCGTGATTAAACAAGATTCCGTTGCATGCAAACAGGCCGTATGCTTCCCGATAATTCACCGTTTGCCAAAAGCTGTACACCTTTGCACAGCCGTATGGACTCCGTGGATAAAATGGCGTCTTCTCTGTTTGCGGCGTTTCGACAACCTTGCCGTATATCTCGCTGCTGGAGGCCTGATAAAACTTCATCGGCTTATTGCTGGAACGAATCGCCTCAAGCAGCCGAAGCGTACCGAGAGCATCAACGTTCGCTGTGTAAATTGGTGTATCGAAGCTTACCCGAACATGGCTTTGTGCACCGAGATTGTAAACCTCATCGGGTTTAACATCATTGAGGATTGTTGACAGGCTGCCCCCATCGGTTAAATCACCGTAGATGAGTCTGAGTTCCGGCTGCTCGTGGGGGTCTTTATAAAGATGGTCTATTCTGTCCGTGTTAAACGAGGAGCTTCGCCGGACAATGCCCCAAACCCGATATCCTTTTTGCAGCAGCAATTCCGCAAGATATGAGCCGTCCTGTCCTGTAATACCGGTAATTAACGCTTTCTTCATAATACCTCGCCTCTCTAATTATCCCCTATAATTTCATCTGATAAATTTTCTATAATTACCTTCAGCGCTTCATCCAAACTTGTCTTCGGTTCCCATCCAACCATTTCTTTGATTCGCCCGAGATTAGGCACACGCCGCATCATATCCTCAATAGGCCTGCCATAAGCTTCTTCATATGATACAAATTTCTTCGTACTCTCACTGCTCGTCATCTCGATGATTTTGTCGGCAAGTCCCTCGATGGTAATCTCTTCTCTCGAACCGATATTATATACCTTTCCTGCTGCTTCTTCACAACTCATTAAACTTATAATCGCATCGACAAGGTCTTCAACATAACAAAAACATCGCATTTGCTGACCCGTGCCATATATTAAAACCGGCTCGTTCTTTAATGCCTTCTGAACAAAACGGGGAACTACCATTCCATACTGACCTGTTTGTCTGGGCCCGATTGTGTTAAAGAACCTGCCTATCACCACACCCAACCCATACTGCTGATAAAAAGCTAGGCCCAAAAATTCATCTATCGCTTTACTGCATGCATACGACCATCGTGACATTCGTGTGCTTCCCAGTACAATATCATCATCTTCGCAGAATGGAACTATTTCGTTCTTCCCATAGACCTCGCTGCTTGAAGCAATAAGAATTCTTTTACTAAACTTATTAGCTGCTTCCAGCACCTCCGCAGTGCCACCTATATTGGTTTCTATCGTATGTACCGGCCTGTCCGCTATTAACTTTACACCAACAGCTGCTGCTAGGTGAAAAATTGCGTCGCATTGCTCCGTTAGAGCTTCTATAAGTTTAGCGTCACGAATATCTCCTTCAATAAAATCAAAGCTGGAATGTTTTCTAAAGCCCTCGATGTTTACCATACTACCGGTACTGAGATTATCAATAACTGCTACTTTATGCCCGTCTTTCAGCAGCCGTTCCGCCAGATGTGAACCTATAAATCCCGCCCCACCTGTAATAAGCCCTTTCATATAGCCCTCAACGCTAAACTTTCAACCTTCACAGACTCCGTCCCCGTCGGCTGCGCTTGAAATACAAGCACACCCCTGGTTGGTATTAAACTTTTTGGACATTCTCTTATCGGAAGTCAGAGTGCACAAACTTGCTCGCTGGCCTTCTTATAACATAAGTATCGGCAAATAAAGGAGATAGCTTTAGTATAGATGAGCATAAGACACGTATTATTGGCCAATTTTAAGACAAAAACTATACGTCTCAAACAGCCTCTAAGTTCATAATATGCAACTTAATTATAAGACTATAAATGGTCCCATTATAGGACGCAGCTGGTAAAACCGCCCTTCCTTTGATATTTTATCCGAACATTCGCTTATTCTAACTTAAAATCACCACTTACTACTGCTGTCTTTCATTTCTTCGCACTTTTCGATAGGTTTTACTCCAATCAAGCTTATATATTTCGATAGGACCGTAATAAGGGTCTCGAAATTCATCTACTTTGGTTCCATATATACGGCACACCCAGTCAACGATGGAATCTTTTTTAAATTCCGGCACTAAACGGGGTGGCTGAGCAATTCCTGCTGGGGGCGAAAGTAACCACGCACCCCTTACCACATAATCAAAATTATGCTTGCGGATTATCTTAATAGCATCTTTTAGCGTGATTTCTTCATAGGTTATTAAATAAGGTCCATATTGATATCGGTCATGACCAAGCCATAAAAGCGGGTCACCATAGACACGACTGTCTGGACCTATCTCTGTCGCCACATGATTTATCACATTGCTGAAATCAGCCCCTCGCAGACGGTAAAACATTAATCCGACGAATCCAGTGCACGCCAACAAATAGATAACCGCCGCACCAACGCTAACCAAAAAACAGAACTTATACAAACCCTTCCAAATTACGCTTTTATCTATAATAATTCGCCAAAGTAGGCGAACAATCAAAATGATAAGGAAAGGAATCATTACTACAAGGTACCGTCTTGTAAAATTGACTGTGGCGAAAGGCAGGATTAACACATATAGAGCAATAATAGTAGCAAGAGCCTTATCAGCAGTGGACGAGCGATACCACGCTGCAATCCAAGAGATAAACATAATAGCAGCAAATGGAGCTCCTATCGGCCATTGTAGAAAACTCTTCCAGCGAATGATTTCACCATGTAGAAGTAGCTTATGTAACATACCAATCTGCATCTGCTTTGCAAAACTCACCTGTGGGTCCTGTATTGCCCATAAGACATAGATGATATATGGCAAAACCACCAATAAAAATCCGATGGATACCCACCCGATTAGTCGACCAATCCACTTGGTGCGAAACCACAGAATTAAAGCACAGCCGATTATGAAGGTGATGATTAGGCCGTTAGGATGTGTCAGAGCAGATAAACCTGCAAGCACCCCTGCGAAAAAAGCACTCCAGCGTGATTTGGAATCAAAAAAAACCACTATTAACCATAAGAACATTAACGCCAGTGCTGTGTAATAAATTTCCGGGCGGGCTCGCCGGCTGGCCTCAAAAAACCACGGATAAAGAATGGTTGCTAAAGCAGCCCAAAAGGCCTGCTTATCACCGAACCAGCAACGCACAACTAAATAAATAAAGACAACAGCCAGTACACCAAATATCACCGAACCTATACGGCCGGTTGCAATGCTATAAGGAGCCACTTTAAAAACTGCAGCACAAACGAAGGGCAAAATAACACGGTTCTGCAAAAAGTGAACTTCCATACCGCCAAAGCCCTCAATAAATGGATGTTTAAGACCGCCCTGACGAGCTAAGTTATATCCTAATGATGAATCCCACACTTCATCTACATAGACACGGGGAACAGAACCAAGGTATATCGACCCTAGGACAACCTGTAATACAATGAGAATAATTATATCTCGCTTACCACCAAATATTGTTTGTCCTGACATTTCCTCTTGCAAGAGTCGTCCCTTATAAACATCGAATGCTTCACAGGTACTACCCGTAATATGAGCAGGAAGTTTTCTCGGTTTCCCAGATTGTTACGCAATGTAGCTCTGCTTCACTGAATTTGCCTGTTAGTTTCTCCCATGCAAAAGTTGCAATATTTTCTACGGTCGGAATCGTTTTGGCAAAGTACGGCAAATCTACATTTAGATTTTTATGGTCGATCAGTTTTATAAATTCATCGTCTACCACTCTTTCAAATTCCCCAATGCAAAAACCATCTGCGCTCGCTGGTCTCTTCACAGTAACCTCAACAACATAATTATGCCCATGACCGGTAGGATTAGCGCATTTACCGAAAATCTCTCGATTGCGCTCTTCCGAAAAATCGTCGTTCCATAGTTTGTGCGTCGCTGCAAATTCAAATTTCTCACTAAAACAGCTCATTTTGCAGTCTCTGTTGTCCATTGTCACCTTCCGAAAAGGATTCAGCGCTAAGCTCAATTCTCCTAATCCTGCCGTCCCGAATTTATCAGCTAATTGTTCCCACGCTGATTTTAAACCTTTCGTTAGTTCAGCAAGGTCAATATGCCTGCCGTGCCGATAGTGCTCTCTAACGTTCTGGGCAAATATCGGCACAACATACTTCTGCACCTTTTCCTCAATTTCGTTCACATTAACGACAAACCCTGTAGACGGCTCAACTCTACCAACCAGTTTTACACATAACTCTAAAAATATCGAAAGCCCTTCACCTGCCGGTTTGGACGCAAACGAATTAAAACCTATTGTGTCCTCGGGCAAAAAGGGATTAACCGAAAACCTCACTGACCTTGATAGCGTATGCATAAGCAGAAAGATTCTTATCTGCCGCCTTGATGTATTAAACTCATAATTTCGCTTCGGCTCCTCGGGTCTCTTCTGAATATCCCGCGAAGCGAAGACGTCACCATTACTGAGCCGGGCTTCTTAATGCCACGAATAGTCATACAGCTATGCGACGCCTCAAGCACTACTGCAACTCCTCGCGGATTCAGACTATTCATTATGAAATCAGCTATTTGGTCTGTTAGTTTTTCCTGGAGCTGCAGTCGACGTGCAAAACAATCGACAATACGGGCCAGCTTACTGACTCCAAGCACCACGCCTGCCGGCAGGTACGCAACATGGGCCGAGCCGATAAAAGGCATTAAATGATGCTCACAAATACTGTAGAAAGGTATATCTCGCAACAATACTATCTCGTCGTAATCCTCGGAAAAAACACTGCAAAGATGCTTTTTAGGATCCTCCTCCATCCCGGCTAGCAGTTCAGCGTACATATTCGCTACGCGCGTTGGAGTACCCTTCAGCCCCTCACGTTCAATATCTTCATTGACCGCTAATAGTATTTCCGTAGCTGCCTTCCGTATTCTTTCGGTATCTATGCCTGCCTTATCTTTGCCCTTCATCTCTTTAACCTTCTATATCCGATTAATCCCTGCTTTCTTTTTAGCTTAATCTTATTATCTTTTCTTTCCCGGCAAATTCATAAGATAAGCAGTCAGTAGCCGCACACCGAAACCGCTTGAACCCTCTGCCGTATATTCTGTCGCTTTTTCAAATATTTCCGTCCCTGCAATGTCCAGATGGCCCCATTTCACATCACCTGCAAACTGTCTCAAAAAGGCCGCCGCCGTACATGCACCTCCCCATTTACTGCCCGTATTCTTCAGGTCGGCTACTTTGCTCTTCATTTCTTCGGCGTATTCATCTCCGCTCGGCATAGGCCATACTTTCTCTCCGCTTTCTTCTGCCGCCGCTTGTAAATGTCTCATTAACTTCTCGTCGTTCGTCATAAGGCCGGCCATATATTTACCCAGCGCAACTTTGCAGGCACCGGTCAATGTTGCTACATCTATAATAATATCGCAGTTTCGCTTAACAGCATAGGTAATCCCGTCACAGAGTATCATTCGGCCCTCGGCATCGGTATTTACAATCTCAACGGTCTTGCCGCTGAAAGTAGTGATAATGTCACCAGGCCGATAACTTGCTCCGCTCGGCATATTCTCTGCTGAAGGAATTATGCCGTAAACATTAATCGGCAGCCCCAGCTCCGCCACGGCCTTCATCACTCCCAGAACTACAATTCCGCCTGTTTTGTCCAGTTTCATCTCATTCATATTAGCAGACGGCTTAATGCTAATCCCTCCCGAATCGAAAGTGACAGCTTTGCCCACTAAGCCTACGGTTAATCCCTTCCTTGTCTTTTTACCAACGGGGGTATATTTCAAAACAATAAATCTGGGAGGACTCTTGGAACCGGAACCAACTGCAAGCACTCCCCCCATACCCTTCGCAGCCATTTGCTTTTCATCGAAAACTGTACAAGTCAGACCTGCCGTAGTTTTTGCCGCCCTTTTTGCCTCGGCTGCAAGTTTCGGCGGATTTATTATATTGGCCGGCCGGTTCGCCAGCGTACGCGCATAACTTTGGGCTTTGCCGACAACGGCCCCGCAGCAAAGTCCTCTGTCCAATTTCTTCACTTTTGCGGAATCGCAGTCAACCAGTTCAACACTCAATGAATCCAGTCGCCCATCTTTGTCTCCTGTTACAAACTCATCGTACCGATAGCTGCCAAAATACGCCCCCTCCGCCATTACTTGCCCCATTGCAGACAAATCAAATCGACCATCGAACGCTCTATGCAGCGCGATACTGACAGATGCTGCCTTCATTCCTACTGCTTTATTCGTTGTGTTGGCCGCTGCTTTGCGAATCGTATCAAGCGTTGCTTTCTTCTTCTCACCTAAGCCGACCAGTAGAATCCTCTTTGCCTTTAAGTCGTTTTTGCCGTAAACGACAGCGCTGGTCCCGTCTTTACCTTTGAAATCACCGAGCTTAATCACCTGTTCAATGGCGCCACCGAGCATTTGGTTAAGCTCGGCGTTTAATTTGTCCAGCCCTTTGGTATCGGAAAACTGTCCTACCGCAAGCAAGTCTGTTTTACACTTGGTGAAATCAACCTTGCGCACTTTTAATTTGATATCAATAATCATCTTTGCTAATCCTTGTTCTTTTTCCCTGTCTTTGTTCCTGTTTCCCTATTTTTATTTTTAGCCCTGTACCTTAAATAACCTTCGATGAAACCATTAAGGTCGCCGTCCAGTACAGCATCTACATCGCCAACTTGGATATTTGTTCGATGGTCCTTGACCATCTGGTAGGGCTGCAGCACATAGCTTCGTATCTGATTTCCCCATGCTATTTCGCCTTTGCTGCCGTACAGTTTTGCAAGCTCGGCGTCCCGTTTTTTCTGTTCGAGCATATATAGTTTGCTCTTGAGCATCGTCATGGCCTCTGCCCTGTTGCGATGCTGACTTCGGTCGTTCTGGCACTGTACCACAACACCTGTGGGTATATGCACAATTCTTACCGCCGAGCTTACCTTGTTGACGTGCTGGCCACCTGCCCCGCTCGCGCGATAGGTATCTATTTTAAGGTCCTCCTCTTTTATATCTATATCAATGTCCTCGGACTCAGGCATAACATCAACCGCCGCAAAACTGGTATGTCGTCTTTTATTGGCGTCAAAAGGGCTTATTCGCACCAGCCTGTGAACACCCATTTCGCATGAAAGCTTGCCGAATGCAAACGGCCCGCTTACCTTTAGTGTCACCGACCGCACACCCGCCTCCTCACCGGGGACAATATCAAGCTCCTCAACCCTATATTTCTCTGCTTCAAAATACCGACCGTACATCCTTAGCAACATATTGACCCAGTCACAGCTCTCCGTCCCCCCTGCTCCCGCGTGAATACTGAAAAAACAATTTTTGGCGTCATCATGACCGCATAACAACCCCTGCAATTCGATTTGTTCACATCGTTTTACCAGCTCCCCCAAATCTTCTTCTAACTGCTCCAGCTCGTCTTTGTCCGATTCAGCAGCAGCCATTTCGAACAGCTCGGATATATCTTTAACCTCGCGAACAAGCTCCTCCACCGGCTCTATCACTGATTTTAATGCGCTCAACTGAGAAACCACCGACTGAGCCGATTCCGGATTGTCCCAGAATCCCGCCTGGGTCATTTTCTTTTCCAGTTTCGCCAGTTCGGTTTTTTTGCTGGACAAGTCAAAGCCAGTCCCGGATTCTTTCAACCCGGGCCAGCAACTCTGATATAGTTGATTTTAACTCTGCAGTTTCCACCATCTTCAATCTCACATATCTGTCGTAATGGACATCACAGCTTGGTTATACCACATTCCACAAGGATACGCAACCAGATGTTCCTCCCGTTACGATGGGCTTATCACAGCAGCAGTTGACCGCCAAGGATGCGATTTACATCTCTTTTGATATCAGCTTTAGTAACAGGCCAGCCGACGCTGATAATATCGAAATACTTCTCGGCTAAAACTTCTGCAATAATCTTGCGGGAGTGCGACCATTTATAAATTAGCTGGTCAAGCACACGGGCATCACTGTGTTGCGGTATCATTGTAAGCCCAAGAGTTTCGATGCGCTCGGCGGTTATCTCGCGGATGATGCTCGGATTATTCAAAAACCACCAGCAGCCGAAAACAATTATGTTTTTAAATTTGCGTGCGGTAATGCAAAGTTCATGTTGGTTCTCACGTGAAAGCATCGTCACAAGAAATCTCACATCCGGCCAGTCACGCGCAAGCTTAGCCACCGTCTCAACATCAGCCTTCCCGACACTATCGCCCGCCAGTCTGAGAGATGGATTTAATTGCCTCCTCACTCCAATCATCATTGCAAACGGCAGGTTATGTTCATGAGCGATAGGCAGCACGCATTCTAAAATAATTTTTGCCCTTACCCCTCCATCCTCCATATTAAAACCCGGCGGCAGCGAAACCGCCATATACACCGGATTCATTTTTTTAATCCATGCCCTGAGAAAATCTTTGACTGCATTTACTGCTTTTGCATCTAATTCGTTGCTTGTTATTTCAAATCCCTGATTATTTATTTCTTTGCCATACTGTTGAAAATCATTAAGCAGACCGTCTAATCGTAGCGACGCCTTGAACCGGCTGTCGGTATTACCCCCTTTGTCCCACACCGCCTGCTCTTGTTTATCGAAAGGATCATTCGTCATAATGGCATACTTGATATTGGCAACCTCGAAAACTTTGTCGATGTAGTCGCTCATTGAAGTCTCTGCAAAGTATTTGCGTATTTTGTTAAGGTCTTTGCTCGTTGCGTCGATGCCCAGCTTATGGAGAACTGTCACTACCCCTCGTGCAGCTTCGCCTATCGGAGAGTTCTTCACAAAAATCTCTTCCCAGACAAGCTCTGCCTGCTTTTTCTTCGGCATATTCCAATAATCCTCATATTTTAAGTCCGGTTTATACCTGAACAATTCTGCGACAAGATAGTGATAGGTTAAAAGCTCATCGATACCCCAAAGCAGCAAATCACCGAATGCCTCGCTGTATATATGCGTATGAATATCAGCTATCGGCGTCTCATCGACAATTTTAATCACCTGCTCTTTGAGTGCTTTCAGCTCCATGTTCCTGTCTCCCATTTAGGGTATAAGCTTAGTCATTTATATTTAGTGTCGAATAATAGCCAAATTCGTTGGTTAAGTCAACCGAATCTGTAGTATATCTTGTAGCGAAAAGAGCTGGCCGTAGATAACACTCCAAACAGCTCTTTACACCGAAGTTAAAAAAAGTTATGATTTTCTAAGTGACTTAGCGAGAGTTTGCATTTACCAGAAGAAGATATCAAGGACAATTACGGTTTCAAGCTGAATATATGGGGTATAGCAATAGTGGAAAACAAAGAATCAAAGGAGCATCTGATGCCAAATGATATTATAACCAGGTTGGGTTTTATTTCGATACTTGCTTTTCTGTTTCTAGCCCCGCTTGGCTGCGGGCCGCCATTCTGTCTTGTTCAAGGCTCACTGGTTGCAACACCCAACGGCCCAATCCCCATCGAAAATCTTATTGTCGGAAACAAGGTCATCAGTATTTACCATTCCGGCGAGCAGGTAACAGGGCAGATTGTAAAAAAACAGGCTGCATGGACCAATTCTTATCTCGAATTGGACGTCGATGGTCTTGAACAGAACCTTTGCGTAACTCACGCTCATCCACTATCTACAAATTCGAATTGGAAGCAGGCCGGTAAGATAACCGTGAATGACTTAGTGAAGACCCGGAACGGCCTGCGGCCGGTAGAAACTGTCCGCCACCGTAACGAACGTGTGCGGGTCTACAACATCGCAGTGTCCCCATATCCAAACTTCTTTGCGAACGGCGTTCTTGTCCACAACAAAACTTTCCAACCACCTCCCAGGCCGGAAGACATCACCGATACTTGGATTGGGCTTGCGGAAGAGGTACGTGTTTTATTCCGCTTACAGCTTCGAGAAGATGGTACCGGACTCTGCGCCCGGACCTGGAGCTATGATGATAAAGCAGAGCTTTACAAAGTGGTGAGATGGTTTTTGAGCGACTGCGAAATGGGGAAGGGGTGCAAAATTGAGATTGATACCGAGCCGATAGACCCACGCGATGAATGTACTGAACCCCTCAATTTTAAGGGGAAGGCATACTGGGGAAAGCTAAATCTCGAAGTCAGTGAAGATCGAGTGGAATGTGGTATATGGAAGCGAAAGGTAACAATGCATCGTGAAACTGTGATTGAAGAAATGAATTCCCGGCTCGTAGAGCGCATGGAAAGGCACGAAGCAGAGATGCAAATACGAACTGAAGATTCTAACCCGCTTGCCGAACCAGGTAACAAATAGCATGTTTAGCTTGCTATATTAAGC
>CAZDQP010000039.1:0-19504 GCA_964507485.1 uncultured Pirellulales bacterium
GCCAAATATGCGTATTATGCTATCAGGCGGACTCTTTAATCGCGCGGAAGGGCTCTGGCGCGAAATTGGAGCTGATTTATTTGCTGCTACAGCACTGGAAGCACTTCAACTCGCATCAAAAGACAGCCCGGTAGAGCCGGAAGGAAGAACAATAAATCGTCGTAAAAAAAGAAGACATATACAAACCAAAAGAATACAAGTCCACGTAATAAAATAGCTTAGAGTTTTCTGTTTTATAAATTGCAAAAGAAATACCAATGTAAAATCAGAAGCTAACTATTAAAACTTCTTCTCCCTTATTACAGCCAGTAACTTTTTGTCAAATTAACTATAAATTCTCCACAACAACTTGTAAATTTTTAAAACCAAACAATAACTCTCTCGCAATTCTCACGCCTTCACCTAATAGAATAACTCCCCAACCGCACAAGTCCGGGGGTTAAACAAAATATTTTGATTTGCTGCGTTTCACTTGCAATGAGGAAATGTGAAATTACTTGACAATGTAGCTGATTTATGCAGTATAAAGACGCAACAAATATATTAAAACATTGTAATGAGAAATTATGTTTTATAGTCGTATTAGTAGAAAATACAAATATCGTTTCGTCAGCATCATCGTCTGCATAATATTCGCTTCGCTGCATGTAGCGGCACAGCCGTCGGGCGGGCCATACGGCCCGATTCGGCAGAAATATGATTTGCCGAAGGTTGACGGGAAGATTTACTATGTTGCTCCGGACGGCAATGCGGAGGAGACAGGAGAAACGCTCGAGAAGCCGACGACGATAGAAGCAGCCATAGAGCGAGTGGTGAGCGGGGACGCGATTGTGATGCGGGGCGGGGTCTACCGGACGGGCGAACTGGTATTGAACCAGGGAATCACCATACAGCCATACAAAAATGAACAGCCAATTTTGAAAGGGACTTTTGTGCCAACGGAGTGGGAGAAATTAGAAAACGGGTTATGGAGGACATCGTGGGACCGCTTATTTGACGCAAAGCCGCTTGAGTGGTGGAAGCAAAGCAATCACGGAAGGAAGACCCCACTGCATCGTTTTAATAATGATATGGTATTCGTGGACGGGAAGTTTCTGCAGTCGGCCGGATGGGAAGGTGAAGTTGACGCGAATTCGTACTATATCAATTATGGTACGAAAAAGGTTTTAATCAGCGTTGACCCGAACGCACATACGGTTGAAATCACGGCTTTTAACGGCGGTCTGACGAGGACAACGAAGGAATATCACGGGAAAAAATCTGACGGGAAGGGGCCCGTGATTCGGGGAATTAGTTTTACGCAGTATGCCTGGCGGGCGATAGAAGTTGAAGGTACGGAGCCGGAAAGTTTCGTCGGCGAGGGCACGTTTGGGAAGGAAGTTGTTGGAACGACTCTTGATAATTGCGAGATTAGTTTCTGTTCGCGAGTAGGCGCCTATTTGCGGGGAGATGGTTTGACGATTCGGAACTGTAAAGTGAGCGATACTAGCACGGAGGGAATTTATATCATTGCTTCGTCGGATGTTCTATTAGAGAAGAACATTTTCACCCGCAACAATATCGAGGACATCACCGGATATTTTCCCGCGGCGGTGAAGATATTCAACCAAAGTCACCGCGTTACGTGTCGGGACAATCTTGTTATCGACCTTCCGAATTCAAACGGCATCTGGTATGACGTGGGCGAGGTTGACGGCGTGTTTATAAACAACTGGGTCGAAAATGTCGGCGATGTAAACAGGAAAATCACTAGGGATCGATGGTGGCCTAGCGACAGCGGATTTTTCTTTGAGATATCGAAGGGAGTAATTGTCGCCGGGAACGTGTTCGTCAACTGCGACCAGGGCATTCGGATTCTGAACAGCTGCGACGCTCAAGTTTACAATAACACATTGGTGAACAGCACAATATTCCTCGGGCGTACCGCAAGGGGGACAGATGAGACCACTTACGGATGGGACCATCCGAGCACCGGGCCTGCCATCGACAAACGGGACGGACACATATTTGTCAATAACCTGGTTACAGTGAATGAAAAGTATCACAGGCCGCTTATGGTTGTCTGGCAGGAGGACAAGTTGTGCGGACAGCTCAATAAGCCACAATTGAAACAGTTAGATTATAATGTTTATGTACGCAGCGTAGAAAGCACTGAGCCGTTGATGTTGTGGAGCCCGGCGGCGGACGTTAATTGCCAGACGAAATTCGAGTCATTAGCCGGCCTGCATGACCTGCATCCGGAATTTTGCGCTAACAGCAAACATTTCTTTAATTATAACGGCCCGCTATTCAAGAGTTCCGAACTGGGTGACTACCGATTAATGCAGGCATTTCCGGCGTCTGAGAGAGCAACTACTCTCCCGGATGAAATCGAGAGTCTCCTTGGCCGAGGAAAACATGTCGGCAGATATCCCGGGGCTTGCCGACCGCTCCGCTGAAGCTTACATTTTTCTGCTGTCGTAGGCCCAGTGCAAAATGGCCTGTCTTTGTTTCGGTCGACACTTGACATCGCCCTTCTTGCAGTGTTTACGAAGCTGGGCAATGTGCCGCTGTATTGCCTTCCATCGTTTGATTTGCCTGTCGTCATCAGTACAGCGCCTGCCCATATAGTATCTGCAGTACCACTGGAACCATCCTCTCGGGTCTTCGTGATAAATCCAGCCCTTTTTTATCCAGTAGGACAGAGGCTGTGAAGCATTTATACCGAAGCAGTTTAGTTCGGGGTCGTGGAATTCGTGGCAGAGTTTCGCCTTTTCGAACCAACTTTTCGGAAACTCTTTTTTGCAATCTGTCATATATTTGCCGCCGAAAACGCCCAGCTGCAGCATTTGTTTGGGAGTTAACTCGGGCTTGAAATCCGGAGCGAAGTTTCTACCGACAGGTTCGACCAGATAGTAAGTATAGCCGCTCTGCATAATGTCATTGACAATTACTCGTTTTTTCCTCATTCACAATTCCTATCAGGTATTAATAATTATACAACAGCCCTCATCGGGATTTTAGTAAATTTTAGGTCAATTATCAATAAAGGAATCTTCACTGCACACAGTAAAAACAGGATGCAAAATTAATACGAAATACGTTCCCGGGGGAAGGGAAGGTAAGTAATAATCCGTCGAGACCAGGGAAGTAAAAAAGGCCGATAATAGCAATAAAAACAAGCCAGATAATCCAGAAGCCGAGGAGAAAAATTTACAATTTTGCTGTTTTTATATAAGGTTTTTGACGATAAATCTGAAAAAAAGAAGGGACGTGATTATGAAAATAGAAAAAGTAAGGCAAAAAGCGAAAAAACTCGGGATTAACTGGAATAAAATGAAAAAGGCGGAGATCATTCACGCCATCCAGAGAACAGAAGGCAACACGCCCTGTTTCGGTAATTCAAACAACGGCAATTGCCCTTATATCGACTGCTGCTTCAGGGAAGACTGCTTTAAAGTCCCTTGCTACTCCGCGGTGTAATACACGGGTTGTAAATTCGAGACTATTTCCGGCATTTCATCGGACCTGCCGAACATCGGTGAAAGAGGTCTGCAAATCGGAGCATCTGTGAAAAGAATCAGACCATCGCGAACATTTATATTTCTTGTACTCATAATGTTTGCGGTGTTTTTCGGAGTCCTGACATACCACAAATACAACAGGGTTCGCACAGACAGGAAACTAACGCAGCAGGTGCTGACTAATCAAAGGCGAACGGAACACTTTTACATTCACAGCAATCTCGATTCAGCATCGTTAGATTACTACGAACATTTCTTAGAGGGTTTTTTCGAGTATTTCAACAGGGAATATTTTGAAATCAGACAAAAACGGCCACTTAAGGTTTATCTATTCAAGGATACCCACAGTTATACGCCTTATGCGAAAAGCGCCGGTTGCAACAGTCCATACGGATTTTATATGGGGCCACGAGAGAATATAATCGTTGTAAACCGTGATTCCGGTCTCGGGACAACAACGCATGAGCTGGTTCACCATTTTATAGCGACCAGCTTTGTGAGACACCCCGCCAAATGGCTCAATGAGGGGATTGCAACGTTTTTCGAAAAGTTCATCGGGCATCTTGATAATAAAGGCAAACTGACCATTTCGTTCGGGTACTTCAGTAACTGGCGATTTCCAATCACGAAAGCGAGTGTAAATGGTCTTAATCTCCGTGAGATAATCAAGGCAAAAAAGCCGGAACAGTGTGCAGCGAGGTCGTTAATGTTATACCTGCACAGAAAAGGGCTATTTAAAAACTTCGTAAAACAAATCAGCACAACAAAAAACGACCGTGACGGCTCAGCTACTCTGCAAAAAGTATACGGCAAATCAATAACAGAGATTGAACTCGAATGGAAAGAGTGGATAAAATCTCAGCCGATAGATGAGGATGTCTTGCTGGTAGAATCGGCATTTGTACTGCCATCAGGTCAGTGGCAAGCGTGGTGGAGGGTAAATAAAAAGAGACTTTACTGGAGCGAGCAAGAACAACTATATCGAGTGAGAAAAATAAACGGAAGAAGTCGGCAAACAGCGAAAGAAAAGTCCTAACCCCCCCGTATCTCAATCCTACGTAATCGTTATACAACAACACACTATCCGGAAAAGAACTGGCGTGAGCACTCCCGATGTAAGTTTTTGTATTGACAAATAACGCGGAGATTGGCTATAAACCATTTAAAAAATCAACAAGAACCAAGGAAAGGAGTAATATATGAAGGCGAAGATAAGTGTGTTAGGTTTATGCCTGGCGATTATATCGGCCGGCTGCTCTACTGCTCCTGAAAGGCAGGAGGCAAAGGATGTTCTATCGTCAGAGGTAAAAGAGGCAATTGCGATATTTAAAGATAAAGACCCTGATATACAAAGATTTTTCGACACATCCTATGGTTATGCGGTGCTACCAAAAGTCCTCAAAGGCGCCCTCTTGATCGGCGGCGCTTACGGCAAAGGCGAGGTTTACGAACAGGGTAAAATGGCCGGCTACTGCAGTATGACCCAGGCAACGCTGGGGTTTTCACTGGGCGGAGAGTACTTCCGTGAAATCATCTTCTTTAAGGAAAAAGGTGATTTAGATGCTTTCAAGACCGAGGAGTTCACTTTTTCTGCTCAGGTTACTGGTGTAGCCGCTACCATCGGCGCGGCAGCAAAGGCAGATTATAAATCCGGAATGGCGGTCTTTGTTACCCCTGATAAAGGCCTTATGGTTGATGTGTCGTTGGGCGGTCAAAAATTCAGATACGTTCCTTAATCCGCCGCTGAACAAACCAGGAAGCAACCTGCAAAACAGTATTGAAAAGCCACAGTTAATTTGTTACCATACTTGGCCTATAAGATTATAAACACCCGTCAAATAGGAGGTATAAGATGTCTTCTAAGGGCCTCTACAAAACACTATTTTTGTGGGCATTGTTATCGCCGGCATCCATCAGCTATGGTGATACGAATATCCTCTTTAATCCCGATTTTGAAAGCGGAACTGGTGGCTGGAATGGCCGTAACTGCCCGATTGAAGCAGTCACATCAACAGTACATAGCGGTTCGGGCAGCGTGAAAGCTCTGGGCAGAGACGCTAACTGGCAGGGTGTGAAACAATCTGTGTTCGAAAAAATGATGGACGGAGAAACTTACCAGATTTCGGGGTGGGTAAGACTTGATAATACTCCAAATGATATCGTTGCTCTATCTGTCGAGCAACAGGACGGCAGCGGCACCAATTATTACAGCATAGCCAGGGCTGTCGTAACAGACAGCAACTGGCTCAAGCTTTCAGGCGAATTCACACTGAATGTAAACGACACACTCTCGGTACTTGATGTTTATTTTGAAGGTCCAAAGCCAGGTGTTAATTTTTACGTCGATGACGCGAATGTATATGGCCCCGAGTTTGTTGCTCCCAAGGCCGTTCCTGTCGAACCAAATGCGACAGGCGAGATTAATGTAAATAAGCGCCATCAAATAATCGAAGGATTTGGCGCCTCCGGCGCACATTACACGATGGAATTTGTCAACCATCAGAAAAAAACAGAGTTATATAATCTTTTATTCAAAGAGCTCGGTCTCGACATATTCCGCATAAGAAATAATTACAATATGGAGCCAAAATCCTTCGACGAAACGGTTGAAATAGTCAAGGGCGGCAAAGCAGTTCTTGGAGGGAACCTCAAGATTATGATTTCATCCTGGTCGCCGCCTGGACGGCTGAAAGCATACGGCGTTACAATCGGTGGAACACTTGCGAAAACAGACGGCAAATATCCTTATACTGAGTTTGGTCAATGGTGGGCTGATAGTTTGGCCGCTTACGCGAAAGCGGGAGTAAAGGCGGATTATATAAGTATACAGAATGAGCCCGAATACGAAGCCAGATGGGATTCGTGTAGATTCGCCCCTACAGAGGATTCGAACCTTGCCGGCTACGACGCTGCTTTTGAGGCAGTCTGGCAGAAGCTTAATACTGAAATGGGGCAGACAATGCCCAGGATGCTCGCTCCCGAAACGTATGGTTTAGGAAGTGCCGAGGATTATATAGATAATTTAGATGATTTATCACACGTCTACGGTTATGCACACCACCTCTACGACTGCAGCGGTTGCGGTGAAGCCCCCGACAGATATATCCCCGGAATGGAAAAACTAAAATCAAAATACGGCGACAAACCATTGTTCCAGACGGAGTTTCAGCACAATCCCAAAACCTGGGCACAAGCAATGAATACGGCGATTCTAATTCATAATTCTATGACTGCGGAGAATACCGCCGCATACTTGTACTGGGACCTATTCTGGGGCCCCAGTAGCGGAATGGTAAGCATAGACAAACCAGGCACATACATTATCAAGCCGGTCTATTACGCTTTCAAGCAATACTCGGCTTTTATACACCCGGACTGGCATCGCATTGAAGCAACAACTGATAATCCCGGTCTGAGGATTTCGTCATACATCAGCCCGGACAATAAAAAATTGACGGTGGTCTCAATTAACACCGCCGACAATACCGATATTACGCTCAACTTTTCTTTGAAGGGCATTTCTATCTCTAAAGGTGAAATCTACCGCTCGAGTGAGTCAGAAAAATGCGCCCATATCGGTAGCTTCAAAGCAGGCAATCCATTAAAACTACCCGCGAACTCTATAACTACTCTGACACTTTCCGCCTGCGAAACAGAATTAATAACAAAAGACAAGCGCTAAAACTACTTTTAAGATTAAGGAGCAATATGATGTCCTTTAACGGTCTCTGTAGTTGTACATTGTTTTTCTTGTTACTGGCATCGGCCGGCTGTGCCACAAGCCACAGCAACACCAATATCCTTATCAACCCCGGCTTCGAAAAAGAAACGGAGGGCTGGGCAGGCAGAGGTTGTCCAATTGAGGCGGTCAGCACGCCTGTACACAGCGGCTCCGGCAGTGTCAAGGCAACCGACAGAGGCGCAAGCTGGCAGGGGGTAAGACAATCCGTATTCGACACAATGACGGATGGAAAAACCTACCAGATATCCGGCTGGGCAAGACTCGATAATGCTCCGAAAGACCAATTATTGCTATCAGTCGAGCAGCAGGACGACAGCGGAACCCACTATCATAACGTAGCTACGGTTACCGCAACGGACAGCAACTGGGTACTGCTTTCAGGAAATTTTACATTAGACGTAAACGGCGCATTAACAGTACTGGACGTCTACTTCGACGGCGCCGCACCTGGCGTTAACTTTTATGTTGACGATGTGAACGTATACGGCCCGAAACCAAATATCGTCAAGATTATCTCTAAACCCACCGCGACAGGCAAAATTGATATAAATAAACGATACCAGAAAATCGAAGGTCTCGGCGCATCCGGGGCATTCCGTACTGTGGAATTTGTTCAAAATAAGCATAAAGCAGAGCTTTATAAACTCCTCTTTAAAGAGCTTGGAATTGATATATTCCGCATAAGGAACACCTACGATATAAATCAGCCGGACTTCGACTCCACGGTGGAAATAGCCAACGGCGGTAAAGCTGTTCTCGGCGGCAACCTGAAGATTATGATTTCATCGTGGACTCCCCCAGCAAAATTGAAAGGAAACGGCAGTCTAATCGGCGGAACCCTTGCAAAGAAAAACGGCAAATTCGTGTATGACGAATTTGCGCAGTGGTGGGCAGACAGCTTAGCGGCTTATGCGAAAGCCGGCGTAAAAGCAGACTACATAACTATACAGAATGAGCCGGACTGGCAAGCACCGTATGATTCGTGCGTATTCGACCCGATAGAAGATACAAACAGAGCCAGCTATGGCACCGCCCTCGAAACAGTCTGGCAAAAGCTTAATACCGAAATGGGTGCTGCTATGCCTAAACTGCTCGACCCCGAAACGATGGGTTTTTCTCACATCGAAAGCTACATCAGTAAACTAAACACCTCCCGCATTTACGGTTACGCGCATCATCTGTATGACTGCAGCGGCTGTGCCGAAAACCCGGACAGATATATTCCAAAAATGATAAGGTTCAGAAAGTTTATTTCACAATACGGCGACAAGCCCGTGTTCCAGACGGAATTTGAGGACGACCCGAACACATGGACCGGCGCAATGAATACGGCTGTTCTGGTGCACAATTCCCTAACGGTGGAGAATGTGGCTTCGTATTTGTACTGGGATTTGTTCTGGAGTTCTGAAAGCGGCCTGGTGAGCGTGGATGACCCGAACTCCTACACTATCAAGCCGGTCTACTATGCCTTCAAACAGTTTTCGGCCTTTACAGGTTCGGATTGGCAGCGCGTGGAAGCTTCGACGGACAACCCCGGCTTGAGAACTTCAGCATATATCAGCCCGGATAATAGGAAGCTGACCGCGGTTATTATCAATACTACAGCCGAGACCAATATTACCCTTAAAATTTCTTTCAAGGGATTCCCTGTTTCCAAAGGCGAAGTATATCGGTCTAGCGAGGATGAAAAATGCATCCATATTGGTAGCTTCAAAGCAGGCAAACAATTAAAGCTTCCCGCTAACTCTATAACGACTCTGGCGCTTTCCGGAAGCAGTAGATAAGTCACATCCAATGTCACATTACATCCTTCTGCAGCTTGTACTCAACAGAGTCAACAAGAGCCAGCCAGGACGCCTCGATGACGTTTTCGGACACACCGACTGTACCCCAGATTGAAGTTTTGTCCCGAGATTCGATAATTACGCGAACGCGGGCAGCAGTGCCGGCTTTAGCATTGACTACACGCACTTTGTAATCAATCAAGTGGATATCTCTTATGACTGGGTAAATATTCTCCAACGCTTTCCGCAAAGCAGCATCGAGGGCATTAACGGGACCATCACCTTCTCCGACAACATGCTGAACTTTATCACCGACCTTGAGTTTGATCGTAGCTTCGTTTACCATCTCGCCAGAGGTGCGTCTTTCGACGGTAACATAGTATTTCAAAAGCTCGAAAGAGGGCTTGTACACACCAAGGGTTTTTTTTACCAGCAGATCGAATGAGGCATTTGCGGTCTCGAATTGATAGCCCTCGTTCTCAAGCTCCTGGACGCGAGTGAGAATCTTTTTGGCCAGTTTTTTATCCTGAGCAATCTTCGCTTTTTCGAGCTCGGCGAGCACGTTGGATTTGCCGCTTAGCTCAGAAATGAGGAAACGCCGCTCATTCCCGACAAGGGCGGGGTCAATATGCTCGTAAGTGTGTTTGTTTTTTCGAAGGGCGTCTACATGAAGACCTGCTTTGTGTGCGAAGGCGCTATCGCCAACATAGGGCATATTCATTACGGGGGCGAGGTTACCGATTTCAAAAACGAAACGTGAGACCTCGGTAAGGGTTTTTATCTTCGCAGGGGGCAAACAATCAAAACCCATTTTTAAAGCAAGATTTGGAATAATAGTGCAGAGATTCGCGTTTCCGCTTCGTTCGCCGAGGCCGTTGATGGTGCCCTGAACGTGCCTGGCCCCAGCCCTGACAGCAGCTAAAGTACCAGCGGTGGCACAGTCGCTGTCATTGTGTGTGTGTATACCAATCGTGATTGAAGAGAATTTTTCACAGACGGTTTTAGTAATTTCGTAAATTTGCTCAGGCATCGAACCGCCGTTAGTATCGCAAAGTACCAGTACATTGGCCCCTGCATTGGCAACGGCGGTTAAAACCTTCATTGTATATTCGCAATTATTCCTATAGCCGTCGTAGAAGTGCTCAGCATCAAAAATTGCTTCTATTCCCTGCTTTTTTAAATAGCTGACAGAATCAGCACAAAGTTGCAAGTTCTCATCGAGCGAACAGCCGAGAACGGCCTTCACATGCATATCCCATGCTTTGCCAACCAAAGTAGCCGCTTTTGCATTACAGGCGAGTATAGCAGTAAGGGAAGCATCGTCCTCTACTTTTTTATCAGCTCTGCGGGTACTGCCGAAAGCCACGATTTTCGATTTTTTTAACCCCAGCTTAGCAACTTCGGCAAAGAACTGCATCTCCTTAGGATTAGAAGCAGCGTATCCGCCTTCAATGTAATCGAGGCCAAGCTCATCGAGGCGACCGGCGATGGAAAGCTTATCCTCAAGGGAGAAGCTGACACCTTCGGCCTGCATACCATCGCGAAGTGTAGTATCATAGAGCTTTATCTTTTCCATAGTAAATCTCCAAATTCGCCTGTGGAGGTTTGCAATTTACAGTCTATGAGCATAAGCATAAACAGAATACCATTTTATTCCAAAACAACGAGTAAGTAAAGAAGAAAAACTGCCCACTTCCCGTAGGCCCTCGACAAAGAATACCGAAAAAATTTTTACAAAGTTATTGCAATTAAACTAATAATCAAATATAATTAAAAGTTTATTATAAATATCCAAAGTAACTAAATACAGTAACCTTTTTGGCAATGACATAAGCCATCTTAACGATAACAATGGTCCTAACAAAAATTCTGCAACCGAGCAGTATTAAAACTCCACTGGAAAGCAAAGACAAGCAAGCCGCTATAATTGAACTCGTGGATCTGCTCGATGATAATGGTTTACTGCTTGATAAAGAGACGGTTTTAAAGGCGGTATTGGCACGAGAGCAAATCCGCAGCACAGGAATCGGTTCCAGAATAGCCGTTCCTCACGGAAAATGCAACGCCGTCAAGGAATTGGTTGCATCTATCGGAATAGCAGGTGAGCCAATTGATTTTAAAAGCGTCGACGGAAAACCAGTAAAAATCATTATCTTGCTTGTATCACCATCTAATCAAACCGGCCCGCACATTCAGGCTTTAGCCAAAATAAGCAAATTAATGCTTGATGAAGAATTCAAACAAAAGCTTGAAGAAGCACCCTCCTCCGAAGAGGTTTACAAGCTCCTGCAGAATAAAGAGAAGGAATAAAATAGAATATCATCTTCTATTTGCTGTCTACCCATTCTTTGCTTCCCAGAGAATCAATCCCAGTTCATAGGGATTAACAAGGTCAGTATTTCTGGGTAAAACTCTCACGGCCACACCCTGTCGGCCCGTTTCCCCGCAAGATATCGAGCCAACAAACAAATGCTCACTATCCTGACCGTTAGCTTCTTTATAAGTCATTTTTGAAGATAATCCGTCTCTAATGTTTCCCTGCGAATCTACAGGACCATAATAAAGCTCAACTGAAACATCATCAGGGCTAACATTAGGCAGCTTAACCAAGGCATTGATGGATAATTTCGAGCCGATCTTAAGCTGTGGCTGCTTTAGATTAAGGTGCTCGCCACCTTTGCCATCGTCAACCTGTATTTGAACATCCTTAATGGCAAATTCGGGCCAGGCCTTTTTCATATTTGATTTCCAAGCCGAAAGGGATTTAGCTCTCGACATAGATTCAGCGGTCAAATAACGCCATTTAGCCACAGCCGGACTATAAAATTTTTGTGTATACTCGGTAACCATTCTGCGAGTGCTGAATTTTGGTGCTATTGCTTTAATGGATTTTTTTACTCTACGTATCCATGCCCTGGGCAGGTCATCTGCTGAACGCGAGTAAAACAAAGGAATAACCTCTTTTTCGAGAAGATTATAAATTGCCTGAGACTCGACCGTATCCTGATAATCCTGGTCGTTGTATGTTTGCTCTGCACCAATAACCCAACCCCTGTCTTGTCCATAACCTTCACACCACCATCCATCCAGAGTGCTTATATTCAAAATACCATTCATAGCCGCTTTCATCCCGCTCGTTCCGCTGGCTTCCATAGGTCTGCGCGGATTATTAAGCCATACATCCACTCCACGGACTAACATTCTCGCAACTTCAATATCATAATCTTCGATGAAAAGCATTCTTCGCTGCAGACCATGCTCCGTCGTAAAGCGAGCAATTTGACGTATTATTTCTTTTCCCTCAGTGTCTTTCGGGTGCGCCTTGCCTGCAAAAACTATCTGAATAGGCCTGTCAGGATTGTTAAGAAGTTTCATAAGGCGCTCGGGGTCCTTAAGCAAAAGATTTCCTCTTTTATAGCCGACAAATCTTCTGGCGAAACCAATAGTCAGCGCCTTAATATCGAGAACTTCTTCAGCCCAGTTCAATTCAGAATGGTAAGTCCCTCTGCACTTCATCTGATTCTTAAGCCGATCGCGTATAAAAGCAATCATCCTGCCTTTGCTCCGTTGATGCGCCTGCCAGAATTCCCCGTCAGGAAGTTGGTCGATGCCGTTCCAAATCGACTTATTAACAATTTCTTCGGCCCAATTCGGCCCAAGATACCTTTCGTATAAAGAATCCATTTCATCCGACAGCCAGCTTTTAACATGTATACCGTTTGTAATCGAGATTATCGGCACCTCACTAACAGGAACCGAATGCCAAAGACCTGACCATACCTCACGCGATATCTGCCCGTGCAATTTACTTACGCCGTTCATATAACTGCTTAGGCGTATAGCCAGAATCGGCATCTTAAATGACTCGCCGGCATCATCAGGAAGAATCCTCCCAAGCGCCAAAAACTGCTCTCTGCTTATCCCGAGAGCAGGAAAAATATTGGCGAAATACTTGTCTATAAGCTCGACTGAAAATTCATCAAGACCGGCCTTTACAAGCGTATGCATCGTAAACACATTTCCTGATTTGATAGTATCAACGGCCTCGGAAAACGTCATATTAGTTTCGCTCCGCAACTGCCTGATTCGTTCGAGCGCCATAAAAGCAGCATGCCCTTCGTTCATATGACAGATGGTAGGTTTAATACCCATCGCCGCCAGCGCCTTTAACCCGCCAATCCCCAGTATAATCTCCTGTCGAATGCGCATCTCAAGGTCGCCGCCATACAAACTTGCTGTTATCATACGGTCTGTTGAAGAATTAGCAGCTATATTAGTGTCCAAAAGATACAATTTTACCCTGCCTACGCAAACGCTCCAAATCTGCACGTTGACGACCCTGTCGAGTAATTCCACATTGACGGTCAGCGGTTGGCCGTTTTTTTCTCGAACCAGCTCGATTGGCATACTGTAAAAATCGTTCTCCAGATATATTTCCTGCTGCCAGCCCTCGATGTCTAAACACTGTCGAAAATATCCTTTTTGATATAAAAGACCAACCCCTACTAACGGAACTCCCAGGTCTGAAGCGCTTTTTAAATGGTCACCGGCCAATATCCCCAATCCCCCCGAATAAAAAGGCAAACACTCATGAATACCGAACTCTGCACAAAAATATGCTATAATAGGTTTTGTGGATTTTGAATAGGTCTTTTCGAACCACGTCGGCCCATCAAGATACGCTTTTAATTTTTCCTCCGCCCGTTGCAACTCCGACAGAAAACCTTTATTCTTCGCCAATTTATCGAGATGCTCTTGCGAAAGACCTGCAAGAAGTTTGACCGGATTATGGCCGCATGCCGTCCACAAATCACTGTCAATCCGTTTAAACAGCTCCACAAAGTCAGTGTTCCAGCACCAATACAGATTTCTCGCGATTTTTTCGAGGGCTCTCAAAGTATTTGGCAATGCGGGTAAGACCGTAAAACCACAAACCTTTGGCATTTTACCACTCCAATTAAAGAACATAATTACACAAGTGCTTATGGCGTTATATCTCACGCCTCTGTTTGCACTTATATAATTTACATAGTTGTACTTACTTTGTTGTTTAATCGACAAATACAGCACCCGGCTTAACAGCAAAAAACAAGGAAACGGCCGTTTGGAGGATTTGTATGGTCCGGTATTATGCCCCCTAAGAGACTAATATAGGGCATAATAAAAAAGGCCTGTATTAACAGGCCCTTTAAATACCAGGCTTTCCTCCGCAAATGTCGTAAGAAAACGTTTGAAGAAAACCCATTATTTCTAAGTGGGTAATCGTTGCTTGTGTCCGAAAGTCCTATCGTGTAGGCTTTTCCGACCCAACAAGGCCTGACTTCCCTGAAAACTGGGTATCGCTTTTTTCAAAATCTTATTTCCTATACGAACACCACAGGGGTTAGCCTGCAATATCTCTTATACCAGATTTCAGCGTAAAAATCAATAAAAATACCTAAATCTCCGAACGATAAATCAACGCCTCTACCTTATTTTTCGGCCTTTTATCCCCCTTTTCTGCAGTGAAATTAAGCTTTGGGATTAAACCCACCCCCCCGCTTTAAAATGCAGATAAGGCACTAATTACAAAGCCCGTAATTGTGCCCCCGTGGATTCCGTAAGACTTCCTAAAATATCACTCTGGAAGCCGTCAACGGCTTCGTGGGTCAATGTGCCGTCGCTGTCCCTGAACCGCAGCGTAAGTGTGAGACTTTTTTTACCGGATGGGATTCCCTTGCCGCGGTATATACCAACAAAACTAACATCTTCAAGTTCGCCCGGAGATTTTTTACCGACCGCCTCGGCAACATCAGTCCAGCGAACCTGTTCATCAATCACAATCGAAAGGTCGCGTTCTATGGCCGGGAACTTCGGGATAGATTTGACTTTCACAGGCCCGCTCTGCAAAGCTGAAAGCATCCCGAAATCCAGCTCGGCGGCTGAAGGCGTCACGTCTTTGAAATCATATTTGTCCCTGACTGCTTGTGAAATAATACCTGCGACACCAATTGGTTTGGAATCCACCATTATTTGTGCCCCTGCCTGCGCCCACAATAACTCCGCAGGAGCAAAGGCAATTTCAGCATCCCTGTTGATACTCCTTATCAGTCCTTCAATAGCACCGCGCAGGAACTGAAAATCATTATTATCACAGACCATCGCCAGCTTGGTCTTTTCATCCGGCAAAGCCGCACTTTCACCCTCCGCGCGCCGCGGAATGAAAGTATCGGCTATCTCAAATATCTTGCAGGAACTATTCTTGGCATTGAGGTTCGTCTTCAGAACAGAAAGCAAAGAGGGCAAAAGCATCTGCCGAAGCAAATTATCGCTTTTTCTGGTCACATCCGTCACACCCAAATGCTCGCTGGAACCTTCAACGGCAAAAAGCTCTGCAGTAGACTTGTTGATAAAGGAGACGTTAATCGTCTCGTAAAAGCCGCATCCGTTAAGATACGTCCCTATTAACCCCGTGAGCTTCTGACGGGCATCGACGGGGACAACCTTAATCTGAATCTTCGGCTCTGTAGGCACATTGTTATAGCCGTAAATCCGCGCAGCTTCCTCTATCAGGTCAATCTCGCGTTCGATATCACTGCGCCACGAAGGGACAGTACATTTTATCGAATCGCCATCCTGCACCGGCTTCAAACTCAGTCCCGACAGAATCTTTATTGTCTCCGCCGGTGGAATCTCAATACCGAGGACCTTGTTCAAACGGGAAAGCCGCAGTGTCACTTCCTTTTTCGCCGGTTTCCTAAGATAAATATCAACCACGCCTTTGGCCACTTTTCCGCCGGCGACCTGTGTAATCAATTGGGCGGTCCTCTTCGACGCCCAGTCCACCATCTCGATGTCCACTGTTCGTTCGAAACGAAACGAGGACTCCGAAGGCAAAGCAAGCCCGCGTGACGTCTTGCGCACGCTGAGCGGGTCAAAATATGCGTCCTCTAAAAGAACCTTTGTTGTGGTCTCGCTTACCTCGGTATCAGCCCCGCCCATTATACCGGCTATAGCCACAGGACCTTTCACATCGGCAATAATCAGCATATCATCAGCAAGTTTGCACTCTGTCCCGTCGATACTGATAATCTGCTCACCTGCCCTGGCCTTCCGAACCATTATTTTGCCCTCGGATAGCTTCTCATAATCGAAAGCGTGCGGCGGCTGCCCCGTCTCCATCATCGCGTAGTTTGAAGCATCTACCACATTATTTACGCTCCGCAGTCCGACCGCTTCGAGACGGCTCTTCAGCCAATCCGGCGACGGCCCAACCTTCACCCCCTCGATAATCCGGGCGGTATATCGCCCGCACAAATCCGGCTCCGCAACTTCAACAGATGCAAATTCCGTAACATCCTTAGCCGATTCGTCCAGCTTAACCTCCGGGACTTTTAATTCCTTCCCTGTCGCAGCGGCCAGTTCACGGGCAATGCCGATATAGCTCAGGCAATCACCGCGATTGCTGGTCACCTCGATATCGATTACGGTATCATCACCGAAGGATTCTTTACCCTCACAGGGCAAACCCACGTCACTTAAAATCTCCACGATTTTTTCAGCGGGCAGCCCCGTTTCTACATAATCATTTAACCAGTTCAGCAAAATCTTCATATCGTCAATACCTTAACCACCGAACCTTCTGCTGTCAACACATTTAGCCCCTCATAGCGCAGCGAAGACCCCAGAATTTCTCTATCTGGGGCCCAGTCATTGATTTGCTTGTGCTGCCTACCGCTCGGATACTATCTTACTCACATTATCAATAAATGAACATACCAACTCTCTGACTGAATTGCTCGAAACTGAGTTCGCCGTTCGAGTAAGCGTCAATATCAGACTTCTTTGCCCGAATTGTTAAAACTGCCGATGAGCAGCCCTGTTCCGAACCGGATTGGTTTACTAAAGTCTCACCTCCGCAGCTGATTCCAACACCGCTGACTCCAACACCGAAGCAGCCTCCGGTTTGTCCTGCACAGGTAACGACCGCAACAGCAAATTCATCACTCTTAAGCGCCCGAATGTTCGCCGCATACTTCAGTGTCTTGATAAGCCCGGCTTTGAATCTCTCGACTCTTTCCTTATCATACTTTTTTGTTTCCGCTACGCCAAAAGGTTTAGGGTTGGATATGACTACACTCGTACTCGTCATGCTCGGCGAATGTAATTCTCGCTTCGTCTGCTCCCACGTCGAGTCGACTTCTTCCTTCTTAACTTCCTCGGCTGGTGCTTCCGGCGCCGGCAAAAGCGGAAAATCAACCTTCAAAAGAAACAGAGCGCCGTAACCTTCAATGAAGATGTTCCGGCTGTCCCGTCCGAGCCAACTCGTTCCGTAGAAAAACATTTGGCTTTGCTCGGTTTCCTCTTGGAGCTGCTTCTCTAATATCCGGCTCATCACCGCCATATCCTCGGTAATCTCGCCTATCTTCTCAACTCCCATTTCAGATGCAGGTATCACCAGCACATCTCTGCTTGGATTGCCGAACGGCATATTGAACGAATAGACGAACGGCTCCTCGCTTTTCTTGTCCTTAAACTTAAACTTCAAGGTTCTCATCACCCCTTCTGATTCGTCCGTTTCCTGACCAAAACCAGTCACTGTGGCAATAAGAATACTGATAGCTGAAATTACAATCATTAGTTTACAAGATTTCATTTAAATACCCTTTCAATTAAACTGTTGCCTGTTTTAATTTGGCTGTGTTTCAGTGTTACCCGGCCGGGTATAAGACAAAAGCTCAGCCATTTCATTAAGTTCGTTCCCTGTATACGAAGCAAATGTCGCAAAACTGTCTCTAAGTTCGCTGGAATCCTTCATTCTGTTTAGCTCCATCTGTTCCATCGCAGATGCTATCGTGCGGAGGTCCCGCGCCCGCGATGTATCTATCGTGGCGATAAGCTCGGTTAGCAGTTGGTTGGTTGCTGCATTCGACGCTGCCAGTGTTTCAATGGCATAACGGTTTAGGTCCTGCCGGTATTCCTCGCGCAGGGCTTCTCTGACCTGGCCGAATCCGGCTACAAAGGCAGTTTGCAAATCGTCTCTAAGCTGCTCACTCACTTCTTCTTTTATCTCACTTGCCAGCGACACCTTAAGCTCGTCTCGCAACTGGTCTATATCTACAGACCGTGTTGTTGAAATCCTGCCGACAAGAAAACCAACAGCTACAAACACCGCCGCCACTGCCGCGTATCGCAAGAACCTGCTTCCTTTCAAAATTCCCATCGCCCTTGCTGTACACTGCCTTGGCCGATGCCCAATCTCTGCAATTACCTTTTTTTCTACCTGACCAATATTAGGACGCATCGATGAAACAAAACTGCCCAACAGCTTATCATCCTGCTCGATGGCCCGTAGGTAATCGCTGCAATGTCCGCATTGAGAGACATGGTCACGGACAACCTGCTCCTGCTGTTCGGATAAACTGCCGTCGATATACAACGGAATCTGTTCCTGGATTTGGCGACATACATCTTTCATAATTTATCTCCTTATGATTCCAGCATTTTTCGTAGCATCTTTCTTGCGCGAGACAACCTCGTATAAATGGCCTGCTCGCTGGTACCCAGCACCTCGGCCACACCCCCCGCCGACTTCCCGTCGAAATAATACAGCATAAGTGCCATTCGGTATTCCTGCGGCAGCCTCTCCAAAGCCGCCCTTAATTCAGCGTGCTCATCCGAGTCCGCTTTTAGCTGCCTTTGAATACGAATGTTGGCGCTCGACTCGACGCTCTTTCCCCGAAGTAAATCTATGCATAGGTTGCGGGCAATCTGCACAATCCACGCCCCGAACTTACCATCATCACGAAGATGGCTTATATCGGTAAAGCCCTTAAGCAGCGTTTGCTGAGTAATGTCCTCGGCATCATCTCTGTTACCCAACATCGCCAGACAAATTGCGAACACCCGGCCGGAGTACGCGCGTAACAGCTCGGTATACGCGCTGCGGTTTGCCTCCCGCGACCATTCAACCAGTTTCTTTTCCTTATCGCTGTCCAAAATGGCTCCAAATGCTTTGTCCGTAATTAATGACGAATTTATGATACTAAACCTGACAGCTTTATTAAAAATTTTCGCTTACTTTCGCTGCCTCTCCCTCTTTCACTTTTCCTCGCTTCCATGCTGGATAAGCTCTTCAAAATCTCTAATACTTACCGATGTCCCCTGCAAAAAAACTCTACCGCATAAATGTTACCGTTTTGTTACGATTTTATCCTTTTTCTCATTTTTCTTGCCCCCAATAATTCCGAATTGTATTTAGCCCAGCAATTTATTACACCGGTTACAGAGCCGCGCACGTAAGTAAGCGGCAATCCATTTATATATAGCCCCGTCCTCCGGGTGGGGGTGCAGGCGCGAGGAATGCTTTTTTACGACTTGCTTGTCCTACCTACTGTTGGATACTGCTTTATTTACTGTAGGTTTCCTCGTTGCGGCCTACGGCAGCACCAGCAATTTAGGTAAAAATTCAATCAAATGCGCAGGTAATTTTACCC
>CAZDQP010000040.1:0-18567 GCA_964507485.1 uncultured Pirellulales bacterium
GTCTTGCACCGGTCAAAGGCAGGAAGGAGCCTGTTCCGTTAGCGGAGAAGCCGCAGTTACTGTAGGCCCCTATTGCGCCTGCGCCGGCGGCGAATACCGCATTTGATACTTTGGCGGCTGATTCGACGGGGACGAAGACGACGAGTTTGTAATTATCACTTTCCGGATTGTCTACGTAATCACCGATTGGACGGCCATCGACAATGCCAATAATCTCGGCGAGGCAATCGTTTATGCCGCCAGGAACGGTATCAAAGGCGGTGTGTATAGAAAAAACTGCAATGTTGGCCTGAATCAAGTCGTAGACAACACTGCTTTGGTTGTCAGTGGTGATTTTCTTAAGGCCGTCCCAGATTACCGGATGATAACTTATGATAAGGTCGGTTTTTAGTCTTTTTGCTTCGGCGAGCACTTCATTAGTTATGTCGATGGTCAGCAGAATATTTTTTACATTACGCTGCGGGTCGCCAATGAGCAGTCCGACGTTGTCCCAACTTTGTGCCAGATTGAGCGGGACCGTTTTTTCGATTTTATCTGCGATGTCTTTTATCTTCATTTGATTTTTCGCACTCGGTTTTAATGAACTCGTCGAACTTTTTCTGCAGTTTTTTCGTTATTGGCCCGGGTTTTCCGTTACCTACTATGTGTTTTTCAACGCTGTTTACCGGCAAAATCTGCATTATTACATTGGTCAAAAAAACCTCATCGGCATCAAGGACATCGGATATGTAGAGGTTTTTTTCGACAAATTCAATGGAATTTTTTAAGGCGATTTGGAAAACAGTCTTTCTTGCCACGCCTGCAAGAACCGGGGTTTCAATCGGTGGGGTATATAGAACCGAGTCCTTGACCAAAAACACATTGCTTATGCAGCCCTCCGCCAAACGGTTATCTACGGTGAACCATAGCGCCTCGGCGGCTCTTTTTTGATGTGCCGATTTAAGAGCAATCATACGTGAGAAGTAGCTTGTTGTTTTGTGTCCATAGATTGGCTCGGCGGTGTTCTGCCTGAAGGGGCTCAATACTACGAGGATGCCTTTTTGATAATATTCTGGCGGATAAGGCTGTAATTTAGCGGCGGCTATAAGCAGGGTAGATTTGCGTTTATCCTCTGGTTCAGACATCCGTCCGCCGGTTAGCGTCAGCCGCAATCGCGCATCTGTCAATTTATTTGCCTTGAGGACTTTATAAACAGCGTCGGTGATATATTCTCTGTTATATGTGTTATTTATAGACAATGCACCTGCGCTGAAAAAGAGCCTGTCCAGATGGTCTTTGAGTGAAAAGACGATGCCGTTATGGCTTCGCATCGTCTCAAAAAGACCGGCTCCGTACAAAAAGCCGCTGTCGGTTACGGACACGCCGGCTTTATCGGCGTCGACTAATGTATCATTTAAAAAAACCTTTTCCATTTACTCTATGCTGTCCGCTGCACGCTATTTATTCCTGCTAACATGGCTCTTGCTTTTGTAATAGTTTCGGCCCATTCGGCATCTGCATTCGAGTCAGCAACGATGCCGCCGCCGGTTTGTGCAAAGGCCGTATTATTCTTGATGATAATTGTTCGTATGGCGATATTCAAGGAAACGCTTCCGTCGATTCCTAAAAAACCGATGCTGCCTGTATAAACGCCCCTTGCTGTCGGCTCGGTTTCGTCGATAATCTCTATCGAGCGGATTTTTGGCGCGCCGGTGATAGAGCCGCCGGGAAACATAGCCTTCAATACATCACAGAATGTGATTTTCTTTCTAAGCTGACCGGCCACAGTTGCTACTGCATGAAAGACGGTCGGATAGCTTTCGATAGTCCGCGGCTGAATTACTCTTCTGGTTCCGTATTCACAGATTCTGGCCACATCGTTTCGTTCGAGGTCGATTATCATATTAAGCTCCGCCTGCTCTTTTTCACTGTTGAGAAGCTCGTTGAAATTCTTGGCATCCACAGAGGTCTCGTTAATTCTCGGACGAGTGCCTTTAATTGGCTTGGTGCTTATCGCTCCGTCGGTAATTGTTATAAACATTTCCGGTGAAGTGCTGATGATATTAAAATCGTCAGCGTCGACATAAGCCGCGTAGGGGCTTGGATTGAAATAATTCTGCCAGTGGAAAAGCTCTATCGGCCGGGCCTGGTAATCACATTCGAATCGCTGCGAGAAATTGATTTGATAGACATCGCCATCGTAGATGTAGCGTTTTATTTTTTCGATTACTCTGAGGTAATAGGCCTTATCCATATTGCATCGGATTTGCGAAAAATCTATTGTTTCAAGGTCGGCAGGAAGATGTTGCCCGACGGCGATGTTCTGCGATTCATTGAGTAGTTGCTCAAGGGCAGATAGTTTTCCATTAGGTGTTTCGATATCATTTGGAAGCTGCAGAGCAATCAGCCAAAAGTTATCTTCAGTATGGTCATAGGCGATGATCCTGTCGTAAAAGCACAAACGTATCAGCGGCATTTGCAGGTCGTCTATTGTTGTTTCCGGGAGCTTTTCGATGTATCTGCCGAGTTCGTAGCTGAAGTATCCAATCCATCCTCCGCAGAAAATTCCTTTCGGCAGACCGTTCAAGCGGTCTTTTCCAAGCTTGTATTTGTCCAGGGTACGCTGGAGTTTTTCGAATGGTTTCTTTTGTTTATCTCTGAATTCGAACACCTCTTTTGGCTCAGCAGCCCAGTAGCTGAACCTGCCCGCATCTTTTTTGGCAGAGTTGCCGCCGAGAATCGAAGAGGATTTCAAGCGTGCAAATATTTCGCTTAAGGCTGGTAAATTTATTGAGGCGCAGACTTTTTTACAATGCAATTTGCAGATAATGTTTTGATTTTTTTCGGCAATAGTCGCGGTCGTCATCGAAATTGACCTGTTCTGAATTCGTTTATAATCTGCACTCCGGAAGAAGTCCCTATTCTATCAGCCCCGGCATTTAACATTTCAAGTGCCTGCTTTGCGGTTCTGATTCCGCCAGACGCTTTTATTTTACAATGCGGAGCGTATTCTTTCATCAATTTAACGTCTTCTACTGTTGCTCCTCCGGCAGGATTCATTCCTGTGCTTGTCTTTACGAAATCCACGCCGACCTCGTCTGCGACTCGGCAGGCAAATATTTTTTGCTCATTCGTGAGGATGGCCGCTTCGATTATTACTTTCAGGCAAACAGCAGGCCTCATCGAACGGCAGACGTTCAATACCGCCCTAAGCTGTTCAGATAAATATTTTTCGTTGCCTTCGATTATCGCCGCTAAATCTGCGACCATATCAACCTCATCGGCGCCGGCGAAGATGTAATCCTCAGCCTGAGCGACCTTTATTTTAGTTGAGTCGGCGCCAAGGGGGAAACTGACCACACTGCCGAGGCCTGTTTTGCTGCCGTGCAATTCTTCAGCCGCCAGGGCTATCCATCTTGGATTGACGAATACCGTGCAGAAACCATAACTTTTAGCCTCTTGGCAGAGCTGCTTGATTTGGTTGCTTGTCGCGGTTGAGCTTAACAGTGTATGGTCGATGCCCTCGGCTAATTGTTTTTCTTCTATTTCCATCACTTTTTTATGTATCCTTTATTTTTGAAAAACGCAACGGTTTCGTCCATATTGTTAAAAACTTTTGTGGCGGTTTGGGTGACGAATACCGAAGGATTTTGTTTTGCCTTCCAGATAACGAAGACTTCTTTGGCAGCTTCGTGGGCGTGCTGGAGTTCTCTTTCAACTCCGCTGGAGATTGCGGCCCGGCCGTCGGCCAATGTTGGAATGAAGCTGATTATCATATCCGACTGGTCAATCATCAGGAAATCCCGGGCGTATATCTGGCTGTTGATGTCACGCTCAATTTGCTGGACCTGGCTCAGGTCCAGTCGGACTTTCTGTCCCAAAGCGCTTGCTTCGACAAAATATGCCCCTTGTTCGGCTGCCTGATGGGCGTAATGCGGCAGATACGATTCTTCTAAATCGGCAGGATCGAAACAGATAAAAAACTTTTTCATTGCCTGCCTGAACTCGTTAATTTCTTTTTGAACGTTTTGCATATCGGCAACGTGGGTAATTGGAAAACTCAGATATGCCTTTTTGTCCTGTTTTTCAAAAACAAGTCTATAAAACGTATCGACTGTTTCCTCTTCTGCTCCGCGGGCAAGACAATAAAAGGGAGCCGATTCGTCGATTCCTTTGCAGAGCATTTCTGTGCCGATAATTTCTTCTTCCCGCCAGACAATCAGGTCTTTAAGGGAATGTTCTACTGAGTGCTCACTTATGAGGCGCGTGTGCAATGCGGCGACACCGTCGAGCAGGCAGATATACATATCTGCGCTAATCTGGCGCATCTGGTCGAAGTCTACAGCCGGGAATAAACCATGCCGCCAGCGGAAAGTTGCATGGGTATTGACAATCAGGTTGGGGGCCTTTTCGGCTTTTGCGATTATATCCTTGAAGACGCTTCGGCGCAGAGAACTCAACCTTTTCATTGGAATATCGAGGATTTTGCCGTTCGGTATGTCTGGTGCTTCAGCATACATCATTTCGCCGACATTGCATAAAAGCACTTTTTTGCCTTTGTCAGAGGCAAACCGGCATACTTTTTGAAGGTAGCTTTTCTTGTCAACACCGACCATTCCGGTAACGACGACTATCACTTTAAGACTCCGGACAACAAACCATTATGTTTTGTGTCTTTAAAGATTTTTCAGCTTTTGTTCTCTGTCGTAGTTTTTTAATGCTGTAATAAGCTCACCCATATCGCCGGCCATTATCTTGTCGAGATTGTAAAGGGACAGGTTGATTCTGTGGTCGGTGATACGGTTTTGCGGATAGTTATAAGTCCTTATTTTCTCAGACCTGTCGCCTGAGCCAATCATAGTTTTACGCTGCGAATCGCGCTCAGCCCTTTTTTTCCTCTCGTGATATTCGTAAACTTTGCTTCTAAGGATTCGCCAGGCCTTGGCGCGGTTTTTGTGCTGGCTTTTGTCATCCTGCATACTAACGGTAATCCCGGTCGGTATGTGCTCAAGTTTAATGGCGCTGCTGACCTTGTTGACATTCTGGCCGCCGGGTCCGCTTGACCTGCTGACATGTTCAATGACGTCGCTTTCGGCAATCTGAATATCAACTCCTTCCGGCTCAGGCAATACAGCTACTGTTGCGGCCGAAGTATGAATTCTGCCCTGTGCTTCGGTCTCCGGCACCCGCTGAACCCGATGTCCGCCTCCCTCATAGCCTAATTCAGACCATACTCCTTGTCCTTTGATGCCGAATATAACCTCACGAAACCCGCCCATTTCCGTCGGACTGAAACTAAGATGCTCGATTTTCCACTTGCGCCCCTCGGCATATTTTATGTACATATTGTATAAATCGCGGGCGAACAAGGCCGCCTCTTCGCCGCCGGTGCCTGCGCGTATTTCAATTATGATTGAGCCGATACTCATTTCATCGCCTGATAAGAGGATATTTTGCATTTCTTCGAGAAGCGTTTTCTTTTTGGCTTCGAGTTGGCCGATTTCCTCTTTTGCCAGGTTCTTGAAGTCTTCGTCTGCGGCCTTGTCCTTTAATATATGTTCGGCGCCTTCGATATCGGCTGTCGTTTTTTTGTATTCACGATATTTGGAAACGGTTGTTTTTAATTTTCCCTGTTCTTTGGCAAGAGACACCAGCTTTGCCGAATCGCTGGTGATTGTCTGGTCGGCAAGCTGCTTGTCGATTTCATTGTAGCGTAGCTCAATTTCATCGAGTTTCGCCAGGAGAGTGCTTTTTTTTTCAGCCATAGAACGACCCCGAGAGGGTAAAAAATAACGGATAGAAGAAGAAGTTTAAACGCTAAATGCCATTGTAACCGGAAAATCAGCTCTTATTTGTCTTTTTTCTTGAAGTAATCTTTGCCGTATTTCTTTTGGAACCGCTCTATGCGCCCCGCGGTATCAACAAATTTCTGCTTGCCGGTATAGAATGGATGGCACATCGAGCAGATTTCAGCGTGTATTTCTTCTGCCGTGCTGTAAGTCTCGAATGTACTCCCGCAGCCGCAACGAACCACCACTTTTTGGTATTTTGGATGTATCTCTTTTTTCATATATAAGTGCTCCCAAGGTCTAAATGAGTGATTTTAGCAGTATCAGCGGATTTTGCAATAGAAATCTTTTGCAATTAATGGCTTCATATGATAGTTTCTGAAGGAATTCTTGATAAATGAGAAAATGCGGAGAAGCTTCCGTTTTCGCGTGCTAAGGGGCATATCAGTTGCTGTCCGAGTTAGTGTGGAAGTAACAGTGGCACAAAAGCTTATTCCGGCATCTTTTTTGGAGGTTGGAAATGCTTTTTCAGAATAGACCGTCGAATTTATCCATATCCACGATATTTATTCACCAAGAAGGTGTCAACTTTTGTCAGAGCAAGATAATTTAAGTTTAATTATTAAAAATTTATAAGGATGAGCAGAAATGCTCGGGAGGTGTGATATGAGAGAAATAAAAAAAATAATTCCTCTCTTATTAACAGCTATGTTAGCCTTGGTGTTTAACGTTCAACCAACTGCGGCAGTTAATTGGTGGCCTATGTTTCACCACGATCCGAATCATACAGGATACTCAACTTCGGCAGCGCCTGACACAAATAACCTATTATGGCGCTACACAACAGGCGGGGCTGTGTCTTCTTCTCCAGCTGTTGTTGATGGTAAAGTCTATGTAGGTTCAAGTGATAACAAGGTTTACTGTTTGAATGCTTCGACTGGAGCAAAGATTTGGACCTACGCAACAGACGGCGAGGTGCATTCTTCTCCAGCTGTTGTTGATGGTAAAGTCTATGTGGGCTCATATGATTACAAACTTTACTGTCTGCCAGGCAATGACCCAAATGGCAATGGATTCATCGATCCCTGTGAGGCTATATGGTACTATCAAACAGGCGGTAGGGTGGAAACTTCCCCTGTTGTTGCTGACGGTAAGGTCTATATAGGATCAAATGACTATAGGGTTTATTGTCTGCCTGCCAGTGATCCAAATGGTGACGGAGTTATCGACAACAATGAAGTGATATGGCAGTATTTGACAGGCGGCGGAGTGCAATCTTCTCCTGCTGTTGCTAATGGGAAAGTCTATTTTGGAGGTCAAGACTGTTCACCAGTGATGGCTTGCCTGAAGACCTATTGTCTGCCCACAAATGATCCAAACGGTGATGGCCTCATCGATGAGGATGAAGTGATATGGAAGTACACGACATACGATTATGTGACATCTTCTCCTGCTGTTGCTGATGGTAAGGTCTTTGTTGCGCCATGGGCGCACATTTGCGCCTTGCCTGCTGAAGACCCCAATGGCGATGGGGTCATCGACTCCGATGAAAGACTGTGGTGTTATCCAGTAGGCTGCGCTATGTATTCTTCCCCTGCTGTTGCTGACGGTAAGGTTTATGTGGGAGCAAATGATTATGGCAGGATTTATTGTCTGCCTGTCAATGATCCAAATGGCGATGGAATCATCGAATCTGATGAAGTGGTATGGACCTGCGCAACAAGCGTTGGTACCGTGCGATCTTCTCCTGCTGTTGCTGATGATAAGGTCTATGTAGGATCGCATGCGACCACGTCCTATGACAGTAAGGTTTATTGTTTACCTGCCAGCGATCCGAACGGTGACGGAGTCATCGACAATAACGAAGTGATATGGAGCTACAGGATACCAGGACGCGCTGACCTACGTTCGTCTCCTGCTGTTGCTGATGGTAAGCTGTATATAGGAGCAGATGATAGTAAGATTTATGCTTTTGGGCTCGGTGGTCTGCATCTTCTATCCCCCAACGGTGGCGAAGGCCTTCTGGCTGGCACGAACTATTCTATTCAATGGGAAACAATGGAACTTGTCAGCGATGTTCTTATAAAGTATTCGACCAATGATGGCCTTAGCTGGATGGAAGTTGATCCGTGTAACACCGGCAATAGCGGTACTTATAACTGGCTTGTGCCAACGCTTACTTCGGATCAGTGTCTGGTGCGTATTAGCGATGCTAATGACGCGAATGATATCGATACCAGTGACTATACTTTCGGGATATGCGAATGCCAGAAAACCATAACTGCAGACATGACTGGAAACTGCTATGTTGACTGGGCCGACTTAGGTATTTTTACCGACCAGTGGCTGGCGAACGACTGTGGTGAGCCTAATTGGTGTGGCAGACGTGATTTCGATAAGAGCGGCACGGTTGCCCTTGGTGACTTCAGCATCTTTGCTGGCCAGTGGCAGGAATGTGGTAATCCTTTCGACCCTGTGTGCGGTACACCACCGCCCTGGCAATCGTGCTGGGACTGCCCGTATCAGTGCCACGGTGATGCTGATTGTCTTCCACAGGGCAAGCAAAATTGGCGGGTTAGTACCAATGATGCATTTATCCTCGTAGCTTCGTGGATGAAGAGTTATGGCAAGCCCGGTTATGATGCCTGTGCCGATTTCGACCGAGACGGCGATGTGGATTGGGATGACGAGGAGATATTGGAGACGTGGTGGCAGGTGATCGATGTTCCTGCTGATTGCCCGACGGAACCGTAAGCGTAGCCGTAATCGGTGTGGTGATACAAGGCTTATATTAGTTAGCCCCGTAAATTAGCTATTGCTCTTGCGAGGTAGCTAATGATTTTGCACCAAAGGGCTGAGAACTTAAAGTACTTCAGTCCTTTTTCTTTGTGGCTCGGTGTCTTTGTGCCTTAGTAGTTGATGAAACTCTCGGTGTTTTCATTTGCCAAGTAAATCCCCGAAATCTGTGACAATCTTGCTTCGTCTCCACTTTAGTAGCTGTACTTTTGTATTTATTATTGGACGTGGTGCCCGGTTTGTCAAAATCGGGCTAGATAACCCTCTGAAAAACGGCGTAATTTTTAGGAAAGCGTGAAGCTGGGGTTGTTTTTAATCGATAATATATATGCTTTGCGTGGAGGTATGGGAGGAGTTTTATAGGCCGTAAGATGGAGATAGCATAATGCGTATTAAATATGTGGTTTCAACAATGCTATTTTGGGGACGGGAGCATCACCTGTCTTTTGAGCAGGAATGCCAGTTCTTAAGGTCTATGGGTTTCGGCATAGAGCTATGGCCCAGTATAAAAGGTGGAAGTGACTGCCGTTATGAGAGGCGTAATTGGCCGAGACTTATTGCGGCTACTGAGGGCATGCTGGTATCGATGCGTTCTCGCAACGATGTGCCCACGTTAGAAAAGTGGAATGAGCAAATCGAATGCGCCAAATTGCTTGAAGCAGGTATTGTAACCGACTTGAAAAATTTTGGCATTCAGAATGGTTTCGACCCCAATGATTGTGTCTTGGCTGAAGAGGTGGTCAAGCTGGCCGGTCTTAATAATGTGAAGCTGTGCCTCGAAACCGGCCGATTGTCGATACTCAAGCAAATCGGTGAAAAATTTGAGTCTATTTGGTATTGCCTCGATACCGGTTACGCCAATCTGGACCGTGAATTTGGGTTTAAAAAATATGTGGATGAGCTGGGAGAGAGGGTCGCTCATTTGCATCTTAATGACAATTACGGCCATGCGGATGACCATCAACCGCCCGGTATGAGAGGTGGTATAGCTCGTAAAAATTGGGAGTATCTGTTGAGTGCGTTGGACAAATACAACAATGATGTAATCGGTTCATTTGAAATGCATCCATCTATGCCTGCTGTGATGCTACGGCAGGCCAGCGAGTTTTTATTTGGTGTGTTGAAATGGCCTAATCGGCCTCAAAAACACCCCAGCTTCGCAGGCGTTACTTACAATCCTATGTAATGGACTTGGTTGAAAGGCAACTGGTTGAATAGTAAGTAATTGCCATTTACCAATAGTCATTTAAGCATAGTTTTAAAAACCGTACCCGGCCTGTTTCAACTGTTCCTGCGTCGGCAATGTCGGATATGTTTCGCCTCTCGGACCGATGTAAACAACGCCTTGCTTTCTTAGTGTTACCGGAGTAATAGAACCATTGCTGTTCACAACATTGACCGTCACGGTGTTCATTTCTTGGCGGAGACTGTCTATTTCGGCTTGGGTTCGGGCTCTTTCTTTTTTCTTGTCCTGTTCATTGCCTATCATATAACCGGCACCGCCGCCCACTCCTGCACCGATAAGCGTCGATTCCGTATTATGGCCTATTGCCTGGCCGATACCGGCACCTGCCCCTGCACCAATAAGAGCACCGGTTTGTGCATCGCTCTCACAGCCGCAAACCAATGCCAACCCCAGACTCGCTCCAATTACGATAAGAATTGTCACAAGATATCTTGCCATTTTATACCTCCATCAAATTTTTAAAATTTACTTTTCTGTTTTGGCTCTTATTTTATAATCGGCTGGATGAAGTAGTCAACTGTAATCATTTGGTCTTGCAAATATACGCCCGGTTTGCTACCTTGGTTCAATTCTCAGCCAACACTTATTAAGGAGCCAGAAAATGCGTCCTAAACTTGTAATAATCGGTGCTGCCGGTCGGATGGGCAGACGCATCATCTCGCTAAGTATAGACGCTGGATGGTTTGATATTATTGCAGCAATTGAAACAAAAAACCACCCTGATATTGGTAAAGATGCCGGCCTTGTGGCGTCAACGGGACCGATAAACGTTCAGCTGGATAGCACTTACCCAGCCGGCGCAGACGTGGCGATTGACTTCTCGCAGCCTGCGGCAGCAGATAAAACTATCGACTATAGTCTGGAAAATGGCACAGCGTTGGTTTTGGGAACTACTGGTTTTTCGGATAAACAGTGTGAAAGAGTAAGAATTGCTTCGGGGAAAATCCCTATAATATATGGAACTAATATGAGTGTGGGAATGAATGTTTTATTCTCATTGGTTGGCAAATTCGCTCTGACGCTCGGTGATGAGTATGATACAGAGATAATCGAGCAGCATCATCGCTTTAAAAAGGACGCACCGAGCGGAACAGCCCTGACATTAGCAGAGAATATCTGCAAAGCAACCGGCAAAAAATTTCCCGATTGCCTTATTCACGGCAGAAGCGGGAAGGAAGCGTTAAGGGAAAAGGGGACCATCGGTATACATGCTGTTCGTGGAGGTGATATTGTAGGGATACATTCGGTTGTTTTTAGCGCACTCGGTGAAACGGTAACCTTGAATCATACCGCACATAGCAGAGACACTTTCGCTATGGGGGCGCTGCGAGCAGCGCGTTGGCTCGTTGGAAAAAAGCCGGGGCTTTATTCAATGGCTGATGTCCTTGATATTAAATAGCAGACTATTGATATAAAGCTGCTATTATGCTGATTGCGTTAAACATTGAGTGGATAAAGATAGGTCTGAACAAAGAACCGCTTTTTTCGTACGAGTATCCCATACACAATGAAAGCACAAATAATGCCGGCCAATGTCCGGTGTTTGTATGTGCAAGTGCAAACAGAACGGAGCTTATTGCAATTGACAGCCAGGGTTTTTCCAAGATAGAACGCAGCATTGTTTGAAACAAGCCGCGAAACAACATCTCTTCAAATGCGGGTACTATTACCACAGCAGTTACCGCAATTAGTATTCTGAGCGGCATTTCCGAATATACTCTTATTAGTTGGATTTCTTCGTGTGTTTGTATTTCATAATCAGGCCCCAATATAATTTCGCCGATATGCATCGTCAGGATTATCGTTGCTACTACAAGAGGCCAGACAGAGAGTAAGTTCAGCAAAGCTGCAGGAAAATCTTTGTGGATTGTTCTCAGATTCAGGCCGAATCCTTTTAATTGCCGGGTAAAACTGACTCTGGCCAGAAGGATAATTACAACTATCGCTATTATCTCGCCAATACAGAGTATAAGGTTGTCCAGAAGGGCCTTTTGCCAGGAGAGGAGGTCGGGCAAGAATTTTTCTGTAGCTGATATTGCGAGCGAAATAGCCCCAAACCAGATCAATAATGGAACAAATGGAAAATAGGGAGGCATGTTGTTTCGACGTGGCACTGAATCGGACAGGGCTTTTCTGCCTAATGATGTTTTGAGCAACCAGCCGCTGAATAGCAGTATACCTGCCATAAGGATAAGGAACTCTATTGTGGTTGTGTAGCTGACTTCGTCGTAGGCGGATTTGACAGTCTCGAAAACATTCATTGTTATATACTTTTTGCGACCTTGAAACTAAATCTGTTTTGTGATACATTACCAAAATCACTCAGGCAGCACCAATTTTTTTGCCTGTGTTCAGTCATATTAGTTTATTTTTGAGAATTGGCGCCGCTCGTGAGAGGAAAGAATTATGGACGTGTTTCGCATTGAAGGGCCGGTCCGGCTTTCAGGGGTTGTTAGCATAAGCGGATCTAAAAACGCTTCTCTACCGATAATGGCTGCTGCTATTTTAGCTGCCGGCAAATCGGTTATAAAGGCAGTGCCCCGTCTTTCTGATATTTCCATTTTTAGTCGGCTGCTCGGCCAGTTGGGTTGTAAGATTAACCGAAGTCCAAACGGGGATTTGTGTATAAATTCGGAAGTGATTGATAATCCGGTAGGTGAGTATGAAATTGTCCGCAGGATGCGGGCAAGCATTTGCATACTCGGTCCTTTGCTTGCTCGCTGCGGCAGGGTGGAAGTTTCAATGCCGGGTGGATGCGCGATCGGCGACAGGCCCATTGATATTCACCTTCGTGGTCTGTGTGAGCTTGGAGCTAAAATCCATCTTAAAAACGGCTACATTGTTGCTGAAGCACCGCGGGGAGGATTGAAGGGTAAAGATATTTTTATGGGCGGCCCATTTGGCTCGACGGTGTTGGGTACGGCAAATGTGTTAATGGCCTCAACACTGGCAAAGGGTAGAACGGTTATCGAGTCAGCTGCATGTGAGCCGGAGATAGTTGATTTGGCGAATTGCCTTATCACGATGGGTGCAAAGATAGAAGGTATCGGTTCGCCTCGATTAATTATCGAAGGAGTAAAGCAGTTGAGGCCGGCCGAATATCAGGTAATTCCGGACAGAATCGAGGCCGGGACTTTTATGGTCGCTGCTGCTATAACGGCTGGTCAGCTTCGGCTTACCAACTGTCGGCTCGGTGATATGATGGCTGTTGTTGACAGGTTGAGAAATATAGGGGTAACAGTTGAGAGTTCAGATGGCGGCTGTGTTGTTACCGGCAGTGGTTCAATTAAACCGGCTGATATTACTACCCAGCCTTATCCGGGTTTTCCTACCGATTTGCAGGCTCAGTTTATGGCTCTTCTCTCGCTTGCCGAAGGCAATAGTATTGTGATTGAAAAGGTTTTCCCCGACAGATTTATGCATATTGCTGAACTGAATCGAATGGCCGCAAATTTGCGTAAGGAAGGACCTACTGTTATAGTTGCAGGTGTAAAGAAGCTGATAGCCGCTCCGGTGATGGCCTCGGACTTGCGGGCATCGGCGGCGTTGGTTCTTGCCGGACTGGTGGCTGAAGGGGCTACGGTTGTTAACAGAGTTTACCATATAGACCGCGGATACGAAAAAATCGAGGAAAAGTTAAATCGGGTGGGTGCAAAAATCTTTCGGGAGAGCATATAAACAAAATATCAGAAAGGGTTGAAGAATGAAAAAATCACTTAGAGCCGTAATTGTAGTTCTGCTGGCTTTTCTGATTCTGGTTACTATTGCGATAATAATCATTAATATTTTTGCCGACCGTGCCTTGAAAACCGGCATTGAGGTCGCGGCGACTAAAACCTTAAATGTCGGAGTAAGCGTGGAAAGGGTCGGCCTTTCAATTCTGGCAGGCAAACTCGAGATTAGGAATCTTTTAATCGATAATCCTCCGGGCTATCAATACGATAAGCTGCTTGAGCTGAAAAATGCCCGAATCGAAGTTGATGTAAAGTCGCTTTTGGGTGAGCAGGTCAGTATAAGAAAAGTCAGACTTGATGGTGTGAACGTTGTTCTTGAACAAAGGGGTGTCTCAGGCAATAACCTTCAGGATGTGATGAAAACGATATCCGCTAGTCGAAAGGATAAGAAGGATTCTGGAAAAGGCAGTAAAAAACTACATATAAAAAATCTTGAAATTAAGAACGTAACAGTTAAGGCGAAGCTGCTGCCTGTTCCCGGAAAGGTTGATACCGTTACGCTGAAGCTTGACCCCATTATAATGACCGATTTGGGCAGTGATAATAAATTAGATACGGCTGAGTTGTCCGGAAGGGTCTTTATGGCCATAGCGGCCGGCGTAGCCAATAAAGGGACGGGTGTTTTGCCTCAGGAGATGACCAGTGCGATGAAAACAACTCTGGGTAAAACTATACAGCTGGGTAAAACCGCTGCGGAAGGAGGCAAAAAGATTTTAGAAAAAGGCAAAGACAGCGGCGAGAAAGTCATAAAAGACCTTAAAGGCCTGATAGAAAAGCCCAAGGAAGAAAAATAAGAATTCGATTTCAGATTTTTCCTGCAGCTTTTTTTGCCGATTCTACCGTATTGTAAAGCAGCATTGTTATCGTCATCGGGCCGACGCCGCCCGGGACCGGAGTAATCAAGCTCGCTTTTTCTTTGACCTTTTCGAAATCGACATCACCGGTCAGGCGATACCCTTTTTTCTTTGTGGCATCTTCGACGCGGTTGACCCCGACATCGATTACAACAACGCCATCCTTTACCATATCCACCGTGATAGTATTAGGTCTGCCGGCAGCGGCGATTATAATATCGGCCTGGCGGGTGTGATAAGCCAGGTCTTTTGTTCTTGTATGGCAGACTGTTACTGTGGCGTTGCCGTTTTCGTTTTTCTGAATGAGCATATTGGCAATGGGTTTTCCTACGATGTTGCTGCGTCCGACGATTACTACGTGAGCGCCTTCGATTTTAACGCCGTTTCGCTGCAGGAGTTTAATTACGCCGTGAGGAGTGCAGGGCAGAAACGCATGCTGGCCTGCTACCATTTTGCCGATATTGGTCGGGTGGAAGCCGTCGACATCCTTGTTCGGGCTAATTGCCAGAAGCACTTCGGATTCGTCGAGATGTTTGGGCAGGGGCAGCTGGACTAGTATGCCGTTGATTTTTGGGTCGGCATTCATTCGATTAATCAGGGCGATTAGCTCCTGTTGTGTTGTATCTGCAGGCAGACGGTTGTCGTCGGAATAAATTCCCATTTCTTCGCAGGCACGTTCCTTGGCCCTTACATAAGATTGTGATGCAGGGTCTTCGCCTACCAGAATGACTCCTAATCCCGGCACGATGCCTTCTTCTTTAAGCTTTGCAACTTCTTCTTTTAGTTCGGCCCGCATTTCCGCTGCTACTTGTTTACCGTCGATGATTTTCGCTGTCATTGGTTAACTCCATTTGTTATTTGTTGTTGAACATATATTATTTTTTCGAACCTGCTTAAAACATTCCTGTCGCTTTTCCGGTTTTTAAGTCCACGTCGATGCGTCTGAATGCCGGGTTTGAGCTTGTTCCCGGCATTAATTTAATCTCGCCGGCAAGCTGGCTGATAGATTTCATAGGTTGCTCTGCAGCTTCTGCAATCTGCCAATCCTTCATTTTTGTTGGGTCAAGTTTCATTATTTTTACGTTATCAGCAGATATTTAGCGCACGGGTGATAAAAAGCCGAAACAAACTGGGCCGGGTTGGATTCGAACCAACGTAGACTTACGCCAATGGGTTTACAGCCCATCCCCTTTAACCACTCGGGCACCGACCCTTGTCTTCAACGTTTATTGCTCACAATATACAACAAACTCAGCAGTTTAATCATTATGAAGTGATTTTGCAAGAGCATTTTGAGATATGATTCCCGGATATAGCGGGGTAATTTTCATTAAGTTAGACCATTTACGGCGTATCCGAAATGCATTATAATCAGGCCGCAAGGACGGAAACGGTCGAAGAAGTTTTATTATCTGATAAGGATGGAATGAGATGAAAAAAATTCTGGTAGTCTTGCTGGCCGGGCTGGTGTTTGTTTTAAACGGTTGTGCAACGATAATAGGCCATACCGGCGGTAAGCCGAAGGCCTGTAATACCTCGGCGATGGATGATGTTGATTTTGTGGGCAGTTTGTCGGACAAGGTTAAGGTCGAGGGATATAAGGCGATAGCTCAAAAGAAATTGACGCAGGAGGAGCGGGCGTATCTGGTTGAGGCCGTTAAGAAAGATTCGCTGGACCAGAAACAAAAGGATGAAATTCTGCTTATATTGCTCAATAATCCGAAAGTGCGTTCCGGTATTGAGGTAAAATCGGATAAACCGCAATGCCAGGCGCAGTAGGCCTGTATTCTGATTGAGCTTGCTGCCGATGTAGCTCAATGGTAGAGCACGGCTTTCGTAAAGCCGGGGTTGTGAGTTCGAATCTCACCATCGGCTTTGAACTTTTGTTCTAAAGACAGGGGGCTGCTTATTCTTTTATTTTATTCGAAGTTAAACACGTCGTCTCTTGTGCCGTATAGCCCGTCCCAGCCGGCGGAAATCAGGATGTAGGTGTTCGCGTTGCGGGGCTTTTCAGTTACAGTGACGGCTTTGTCCTTTATTTTACTGTAAAACAGTGCGCCGCCGTTGTTCGCAGCAGCGGTACTGTCGTACATAGGGTGGGCAGTCATGTTCAAACCAATCGAGAGTAGTTCATCATTGTCCCAATAATTATATATATTTTTTCCGCTTAAGGCATAATCGCCTATCTCATTGGCATCGTTGGTGAGCTTAGAGGGGTCTGCCTTGAAATACAAAACAGGCATACCGCATTTTTCCCCTGAAGAAGTTCTCAGGTCGCTGCGCTTATAAACATCGCTAAGAAGAGGACAGTTGCCGTCGTAGAGCCCGTTGCCGGGAAATAAAGTTTCTACGCTAACTAACTGTGCATAAGCTCCTTCGAGGCACGGCTGTTGTCTGGCCCTTATATTTGCCAGGTCATCGTCATCGCCAAGGTCTGGCGGGGTGTTGCTTCTATTAAAATATAAGTCTGTTCCAAAAGCATCCAGACCCATATCGTCAAATACCGAATCCGGATGGTAGCCCAGACCATCCTGGCCCAACATCGCTTCACAAAGCTTCATAGCGCCGCAATAGTTATCGCCACCGGAGTCCTCTGCAGACGAATCAGGGTAACCTTCTTTGAAAGTAACGCTGAACATTTCAAGGCACTTGCTGATATCGTGAAACTGGCCTTTTTGTGTTACCATTCTGGCATACCGATTTATTGCGTTTAGAGACGGAACAAGAATCGCAACAAGTACTATTATGATGCTCATAACAGTCAGCAGCTCAATAATGGTAAATCCTCTTTTTTTGCATTTCGATTTCATCTTATTCTCCTAATCTTCAATAATGACAATAAATACATTATCCCTTTTCAGGGCCTTTTATTATCGGATTTCTAATTCAACCGTATTATACAACATTAAAAGCTTTTTGGCAAGGAAATTATAAATAGGACATATGGTTATTAGGACTACAGAAAATGCTTATTTTACCTCTTTATAATGCCGAATTTGGCCGAAAAGGCCTTTATAAGAGGATACACCAGCCCATAAATTTTCCTTAATACAGTGTACTATTTTGGGCCTGCCTTGTCAAGATAATTTCGGGTATTTCGGAGGCATAAGCTGTTTTGCTGGCAAATTTGTTGGTTCGCCGCGGGCATATAATATAGTATCGGTGGGATAGCTGTTGGAAGGTTCGGAGGGCAATTTTGCTTGCCGAGGTGAGAAGCGGATTAGTATATTGTTGCTAAAACAAGAATTAAGATAGTGTCGTAGCAAAGCTTTAGATAACTGTGAATTTGAAAGATAAATACAATTCGCTTCGAAAGAACCTCGAGAAGCTGGAGAAGGTGGTTGTCGCATACTCCGGCGGGGTGGACAGCACGTTTCTTTTGAAAGCAGCGGTTGATACGCTCGGCAGCGAGAAAGTGCTTGCGTGTATCGCTGAAGGTTCTTCTCTGCCGCAGAGTCAGTATTTGCAGGCGGTCGAGATGGCGAAAGATATGGGTGTTGAAGTGCGAACTGTTAAGCCGAATGAGCTGGCTGATGCGTCATATAAGGCGAACAGGGCCGACAGATGTTTTCACTGCAAATCACATCTTTATGGAATTTTGAACAGTATCGCGAAGGAGCAGGATTTTGGAAGTGTTGTATGCGGGTGTAATTTCGATGATAAAAGCGATTTTCGGCCGGGGAATAAGGCGGCGGAGATTTTCGGGGTGCGCTGTCCGCTGATGGAGGCGGAGATGACGAAGGAGGACATACGTAATTTGAGCAGGGAGCTTGGATTGCCAACGGCGGATGTTCCTGCGTCGCCGTGCCTTGCTTCGAGGATAGCTTACGGGCTGGAAATCACGGAGGAGAGGTTAAAGCAAGTAGAGGAGGCGGAGGAATTTATGCGAGGGCTGGGGCTGGTGGAATTCCGGGTGCGGCACCACGATACGGTTGCGAGGGTCGAGGTGTTGTCGAAAGATATGGACAAGGTAATGAGTGAACGTTTGCGGATTGTTGAGAAGCTGCAGGAGATTGGCTTTAAGTATGTTACGATTGATTTGCAGGGGTTTCGAAGCGGGTCGATGAATGAGATACTGACGGAAGAAGAAAAGCGAAAAGCGGAGTGAAAAACGGGGGTGTTAAAATGGGGGAATTAGTAAAAACAGAGAAGAAAAATCGAGAAAAAAT